>JAFWKS010000218.1 GCA_017511325.1 Erysipelotrichaceae bacterium | reverse complement strand
GTTCGCAATTACATCCTTGTAAAGTTCCACCTTTACATCATAGGTGCCGAGCTCATTTAGCGGAACGTTGTCTTTGATCTTGCGCTTATCGATGATTATATCCTGTTTCTTAAGTTCTTCTTCGATCTGCTTCGTTGATACAGAACCGGATACCTTTCCTCCCTTTGCCTTGACTTTAAACTCGAGCGAGGTGGATTCGATCACTTTCTTTAATTCTTCTGCTTCTTTTCTTTTCTCAGCATCCAGTTTTGCAGCTTCCTCTTTCTGTTTTTCCAGAACTTTCTTGGAACCTTCTGATTCCATGACAGCCAGATTTCTCTTCAACAGAAAATTGCGGGCATATCCATCAGCCACATTTTTTATTTCACCTTTTTTTCCTACTTTAGGAACATCAGACAGCAGTATTACTTTCATTTTTCTCTCCTTCAAAATATTCATCCAAAACTTTTAAAAGTTCATTTTCGATCTTGCTTACAGAAGTATCGGAGACCTGCAGACCAGCCGCCGTCATATGACCGCCGCCATGCATCTTCTCCATGATCACCTGGACATTGATCTTGCCTTTAGATCTCGCAGAAACGATCACTTCATCTTTTTCATTGCAGCAGATCACAAAAGCAGCTTCAATGCCTTTTGATTTGACCAGAATATCACTGGCCTGTGACGCTATCGTTCTTGAGAACTGACCTTCATATGCCGGGGCAACGATGATCTTCGATCCATATACTTTTCCGCTGTTGATGATCTTGCTTCTTTGCAGCAATGCATAATAAGAATCCTGGGATAGATCATCGCATGTCATCGGATCTGCGCCGTATCTTCTTAGCTGTTTTGCTACATCAAAAGTCCTTGATCCTGTCCTGACACGGAAATGATCGGTATCTATCAGGATTCCAAGATACATGATGTTGGCTTCTTCCGGTTCGATCTCGATATTCTTCGAGAAGTAAGGAAGGAACTCAACGGTTATCTCAGTAGCCGAAGAAGCAGCAGCTTCGATATACATCATCATGGCAATTACATCAAGATCAGCCTTGCGGCGATGATGATCAATGATGATGATGCGTTTTGCCACCTTCAAAAGATTTGAAGCATTTGACTGTGCGGCCAAATGATGATCGACCATGATCACCAACGAATTATCATTATACACTTCGGTAGCTTCAGCTTCTGAAACGAAGTTGTGCTTTTCTTCAAGCTGTTTTGAATACTTGCCCATTACCTCATTGATCATCGGCTCTATACCTCCGGTCTTGGTAATGATATATGTCTTCTTATCAAGAGACATGGAGATATTGGCCATGCACATTGCTGACCCGATACAGTCGGCATCCATGTCTCGATGTCCGGCTATAATGACGTTCGATGATTTTTCGATCAGATCTTTAAGTGTATTGGCTGTAACACGGACTTTGGTCTTGCTTTGCTTTTCTCTGGCTTCTGTCGTACCGCCATAGAACGTCGCATCATTGCCCGCTTCCTTGACTACGACCTGATCTCCGCCTCTTGTCTGTGCTAGATCCATTAAGGATTCGACACTTTCGTCAAGTTCATCAAGATTGTTGCTGCCGGTCGCAAAGGCCATGGAGATCGTCACATCCACATTGCCCTCTTTAGACACTTTTCTGACTTTGCTCAAGATCGAGAATCTGTCAGCCCTGATCTTCTCAAATGTCTGCTGATGCATGATCAGAAGCAGTCTGTTGTTTTTTAGAGTCTTGTATACGACATTAAAGCCTTTAAAGTAATCGATAACAGGCACTTTGATATTGGCATTGATATAGGACAATTCATCTTCAGACATGGTCAGTTCATCGTAGTTGTCATAATTAAGCAGTCCTATGACCAGAGCTTCATCATCAAGCCGTTTGTCAAAATCATACTCAGCAGTGATGTTTTTAAAGATCAGTACAAAGGCATTCGCGATCTTTCTGATCAGGAACTTCTCTTCATTGATGATGACAGTCTGGATATTCCCTTCGTTTGCAAGCATATCCTGAAGTTCAGGAAGCCAGTTAAGTATCTTTTCACCAACGTGTTCCATATTTCTTTTTTCAAAGAAATCGGACATGAATGTGATCTCGAAGTTCTCGTTATAGGTGATTATTCCGATATCGCCATGATTCAGAACTTCCTTATATGAAAGCTCCAGGCTGTTTTCAATCTCTTTATTCGAATCATTGCGCATCTGTTCCATCGAATAGAGCATTATTGCAATGCATGTGATAAAGGCACAGGTTATAACTACGCTGAGGGTTATATCCTGTTTGAAAAACACACCCAAAACAAACAGAGCAAGTATAACTCCTACAGATGTGAATAAACCTAAAAATGTGATGAATGTCCGTCTTTTCATTCTTTATTTTCGATAGAGTTTCTTTCTTCGACTTTCTTCTCAAGATACATTCTCAGAGGTCCTGAAGCATACAAGAATCCTAAGAGCATGATCACCACAATAAGCTGCGGGAAAAAGACAGAAATCAGTACCACTAAGGCGCCGACATTTCTTCTTAAGACCAGGGATCCATAAAGGATCAGGAATATGTATCCGTAATAGAACAGTATGATACCTCCCAGTATCGAAGAAATAGTACATACATAATAGACGATCTCACTGCTTGAATATCTCGTGAAAAACAGCATGCTGGTCATGATCAAAGAGACATAAGCCAGGACTTTGTTTCCTTTGACTTCATAGATATTCGTCCTGCCTAGATCTTTGATCTTGAATCTTTTCAGGAAGGCTACACTTAAAAGATGTATCAGAACGCCTTCCATAGCTCCGGTAATGATGATCGAAACAACATAAATGACACCGATCATCTTAACCAGGTCAAAACCAGCCATTGAGAAGATCTCGGTATAATTCATTCCGGCAATGCCTGAAGCCTGATTCAATGCTTCCATGTATTCCGTAAGCATCTGCGAAACCGGGAAACCTAATAACGGATAAACGATGAAGGTGGCGATTATCTCGCCGATGACATAGGTTATGATCGCTATCAGCATCAATGTACGTCTGTCTTTATTTTTGAATACACCGTATGCGTAGGATAATCCCGTAAAAATGCCTACCGGAACATAGATCAGATAAGTGAATTGGAAATTGCCTAGTAGAAAGGCCATGATCAAGATTCCTACAGATAGGATCACACCGTCTTTTAAGGTGTTCATGCAGGAATAAAGGATGATAATGATCGGAACGATCAAAACGACGAAATAATCAAAAAAATAACCCGTCATCCTGTCAATAATGATCAGAGCCCCCATAATAGCCAGCATCATGGCACCCTGAGTTATCTTTTTAGTCTGATTCATACTCTATCTATTATAAAATAAAACCTCCAATAAATGGAGGTAATATAATTAATCGGCGATATATGGTAATAAAGCCATCTGACGTGCTCTCTTGATAGCAGTTGCCAGCATTCTCTGATACTTGGCACTTGTTCCGGTAACACGTCTAGGAGTGATCTTTCCGTTTGGAGAGATGAACTTCTTGAGCAGTTCGATGTCTTTATAATCAATATATTCAATTTTGTTCTTAGTGAAGTAACAAACTTTCTTATATCCGACTCTTTGTTTTCTAAAAGCCATAACTTTATCCTTTCTTAATCTCAATAAAATGGCAGATCATCGCTGGAAATGTCCAATGACGGTGTATTTGAGAAATCATCATCCATTGAATCATAACCAGGTTCTACACTCGGTGTAAAAGTCTGATTGTTTGTAACAGGAGCAGAATAGCTGCTATTTGCACTGGCATTTGCTCCGTTTCTGTTGGAAATGATCTGTACGCTGTCAGCGACCACTTCCGTAACATAGACCTTTCCGTTTTGGCCATCATAGCTTCTGGTCTGGATCCTGCCTTCAACTCCTACGATAGTACCCTTTGATGCGTACTGTGCAAGGAAATCGGCAGACTGTCTCCAGGCTATGCAGCTGATAAAATCAGCACTTTGGCCGTTTTGCTGCTGTGACTGAAATCTGCGGTCAACGGCAACGGTGAAATTACAAACAGAAGTATTTGAGCTGGTCTTCCGCAATTCAATGTCCTTTGTCAGACGGCCAACCAATGTAACACTGTTGATGTTAATCATTATTTACTTCCTTTTTTCTCATCAGTAGAGATTGTCATGAGTCTTACGATGTCGTTGTTGATGCCCATTAAACGCTTGAATTCGTTTAAACCGGCAACATCGACAGTATAAGTGACTACGACATAGTATCCCTTAGACATATGATCGATTTCATAAGCGAACTCTCTCATACCCCAGTCATCAACATTGTCGATAGTTCCGCCGTGAGCAGTGATAATGCCATGCATTTCTTCAACTAAAGCAGCTCTAGCAGCATCGTCAAGTGAAGACTTGATGATATACATAGTCTCATATTGTTTCATATTTTACCTCCTTCTGGACTAAACGGTCTATTTCTAGACAAGGAATAGTTTTTCTATTCGCTAGACTATTATAACAAAATAATCATAAAAATAAACAGTTAATTGAATATTTTAATTTTGAAAAATAAAAAACCTAACTTGCCAAACTGAATTCCGTTTTTAAGATCGGAAACTCATTTTACTCTGCCTATAGCCGTTATTGTGCTTTATTACGGATAATGAAGATGTGTTATCTGCCTTTATGTTTCAAGAAAGGAGATGATGTTTTGTT
>JAFWKS010000217.1 GCA_017511325.1 Erysipelotrichaceae bacterium | reverse complement strand
TGATAGAAACATCGATGCTTGACATTTCTAACAGCTCTTTTCTTTTGTCTAAGAATGGTTTTGATTTTGTTTTTATAAATCCTTTTTATTTTTCGCTTGAATTGCCAAGTCAATCGCAACTTTGTTGAATAACAGATCTCATACGGCATCCTGTAGCCAAGATCTTTGCGCAGTCTTTTGTTTATCTTGTCAAAAACCTGATGAATCAGTTCATCCGGCTTATCATCAAGATCTTCCCCCTTGGGGAAGTATTCCCGTATAAGATCCCTGATATATTTCTGTAATTGAAAAACGGCGACGGCTTTCAAGATAAGCCATCACCGCATCAAAGCCATTCAGGAAATGTTTGAAAAGGCCAAAAGCCCATTATTCCTTTTCTATTGAAAGATCACTTACTAGAATTTTTGGATTGCCTCGGTCGGACATTCATCGGCACAATAACCGCACTGTACGCATATATCCTGATCGATGACTGCCTCATAGTCGTCAATCTTGATGGCCTCAACCGGACAGGCACCAATACAGGCACCGCAGCTGATGCAGTTTTCATTTACTCGATAACCATGAATTTCCTGATTGTTTTCCATAGCCAGACCGCCGTTTACTTTCTCTAATGATTCTTCCTTGATTTTATCCATTATTTTTCCTCCTCGTATCTAATGAATGGTTCAGTAAGCACACTTTGTTGTTTCTGCTTACATTATCTGTAAGAACATCAATCATCAGTTAGAAACAAATCTGTGATCATGAGTTTTTCTTTTTTTATTATCTCATATTATCCTGTCGAGTCCGAATTATTAAGATGAATTCTTTTAAACCAACTGTTTGTGAAACGGCCTTTTCGGATTCTGACTGTAAAACAACCGCAATTAAATCCAGATAAACGAATCGTTAATTATCATAAAAAACTGTCCGTAACTCTGAAAGAGTGATAGGACAGTTATATGCCATCGGAAAGAACTTTATTCAATACCGGTTATCGGCAATCTGTATTCTTTTCTCCCATCGGCCGGTTCGTCTTTGATTGTCAACATGAACTCCACTTTGCCATCATCAAAGAGGATTTCCACCAGATGAGATCCTGCTTTCAGACTCTTCAGATAGCCGGTCTGGAAATTAAGGATCAGCGAACCGTTTTCAACTTGATAATCGTTCTTGTTGACCGTTGCTCCATCAACGCTGACTCCCTTGAAATGTGACAGTGTGGCATCGCTGTTTTCAACACGGTAGACCCTGATATATGGAGCGTTGCGGTCAGTGGTGTTCCATTCTATATCGGTCTTCTTGTCAAGCCGATATTCTTTGCTTAAGACCCAGATAGCCTTGAAAGTGCGATCACCATTAACTTCATATTCACTGTCAGCCGGATGATCTTTATCGCTCCAGTATTGGAAAGTATAACCTTCTTTTGTTGGTTCTGTAGGCAAGAGAATTAGTGAACCAATATTGAATTGTCTGCTTAAATCATTGCCGAATGTTTCTAAAGTACCGCCATCTAAATCAAATGTCAAAGTTGCATAGTCATTGTTGTAGTATAGCTTGGTATATGAAGATGCATTATCATATTCATCTAGACATTTATACTCTATGACACCAGGTTCATTACCGCTTGCCTGTTTCACAATTGTACCTCCATCCCAATTGTGTACATGATCTATATCCCTGTTTATTATCGTCTCATTTACATAATCAAGGTACTTATTTATAGTGCTGGTTTCATCATTGATTGCCTCGTTGTCTTTCAATTTTAATGAAAGCAATGTGTTGTAATCGATTGTCTGATAAAGAGTAACTGTGTAGTAAGTGGAGAAAGTATCTTCATATGTAACATCCCTTTTTATGCCCGAACCCCTGCTTCCAAGATCTGTTGGGCCATACATTAAAGCTGATTCATCCTTAAACCAACCTTTATGAGTTTCGCCATATACCGCTGCACCTATCAGTGAACGATTAACATCTAAAGATGAAGCAGCACTATTGAACAAGGTTCCTGTTGCCATTTTATGAAGATTCACATAGCCAAACTCTGCGTCTCCAGGTAAACTATTCAAATAGACTTCGGGATCGTTCTCGAAATAAGAGCCAATAATATTATGAGACGCAAGTCTAATATTGCTATCACGAGTCATATCTTGTTCACCATTATAAGAACTAACTAAGCCGCCATTATCATTTTGTTTATTGACTGTAAGGTGATCGTTCATATAATCGTGATTGAAAGTTTCGCCATTGCTTCTAACCATATAAGACAATAGCAAAGCAGAAGCATCACCGATAATGGCTGAAGTATCATGTTTATTATTGCTGCTATCAATAGTGGAAACATTCATTGAACCGCCTCTACAACCAACATAGTACTTATAAAGAGCTATATCTTTTCCATCAACAGCTACTTCGGTATTAATATTCAATTTGCCATAATCAATAACGGTGTTGGTGATATAACTGTAACGATCTTCACCAGTTATTGCGCTTTTCTTTAATTTTGCTAAACCATCGATTGTCTCGCACATCTTGCTTGTAAATCTTTCTTTATCCTCATCTCTTATAGAAACTGAATTACAGATGACATTAGCTACAAAAGTACTATAAACACCCGTTTGAAGATTGAGTGAATTGATTAAATTTAATAAATCTTCTTTTATTTCAAATTCAAATGCATGAGTAAAATACATTGATCTGATTAAAGCATCAATACCTTCTGAAGAAGCGCTAAGATGATCACAATAAAGATTGTATTGATTCAAAACATTGTTAGAGAATTCAGAAGAACTGTTAATCACCTTATTGCTCAATTTAAATGTGATCATATCAATTGTGTTATTGGCAATTTCATTTAAATATGCATCAGTAAAAATACCATCAGGCATATCCCATCTTCTCATATTGTCAGTTTCTTCTTTTAGTTCTGCTGCAATTTTAGTTTTAATGTAATTTTTTAACTCATCATGATAAGTATTAATATTAAAGATTATTGTTTTAGCTCCTTCGAAAAAATCTTCATTAAAAGATATTAATCTATCATTGCTAGTATCAAATTCATCAGCATAAAGAGTATAAGGATCATT
>JAFWKS010000216.1 GCA_017511325.1 Erysipelotrichaceae bacterium | reverse complement strand
GCTCCATAAAGCCGGATGTCCCTCATAATGCGGTATTACAAAAAGCAGCTCATACAGTGATGCATCTCTGGCGATCATCCACGCCTGCGCTTCATCAAACCATGGTTCATGAAACACCATAATCAAAATCAAAAAGAAACAGAAAATACAAAATACTGATTTATTTAAAGTTTTCTCTTTTAGACTAAAAAACACTTTCATTTCAACGTTCTAATTATAACAAACTGTAAAAAACAAAAAACCAAAATAAAACCCTCCAGTCTTGCTAGAGGGTTATCAAACAAATTAAATAGTATTTTGTTTAGTTGCCTGTTGAAGCAGTTCCTTCGCCAAATGTTACAGAATCATCAACACCGGCTTTTGTGCAAGGTTCAATAACGACTTTTGGATACTTTGAAGTTTCTCCTTTTGTGAAGTTAATCTCAACGATTCCAGAGAATTTGTACTTGTTTGTTGAGTTATCTGCATAAGTAACTGTTACAGTCTGATTTGCTACATTCTCTTGAATCTGAGTATTGTCAAGTTTGAGTTTCTGTTCACCGCCATTAGCTAAGTAATCAGCTACCATTTCAGAATAGATAGAACGTGCATTTGCTTCATCAGCTGCATATTTTGCCTTGTTTAACTGAGCAGTGAAGATTGGGATTGAGATAGCTACTAATACAGCTATGATAGCTACAACGATCAGCAATTCAGCTAAAGTAAAGCCTTTTTTGTTTAACTTTTTCATTTTTTTAATTCCTTTCTTATAAAAAAATTTAGCAATTCAATAATAACTTGCTAAATAAAGTATATCCAAAATAAAAACGTCCTGCAATATTTTTTTGTAAAAACTGATATCGCTTACAGGACGCTTTTATAGTTTGTTTTATAACTTATTTTTCTACATGAGATTGTACATCGTAAACATCGGCAGATACAGAGCGATTACGATGAACCCAGCAAACAGCGCCAGGAATATCAGCATGGCTGGTTCAAGTTTGGATATAGCCTGGCTTACTGCATAGTTGTACTCGTTGTTGTAGTAGGTAGAAATGGTATCCAGTGTTTTTTCAAGTTCACCGGTCTTCTCACCGACTGCCGTCATTTCCTTAAGCACCTGCGGGAAGTATTCGTTTGAACGTATGACGTTACCCAGTTCCTGACCGGTCTTTATCTTTTCTTCCATCGATTTAACATCTTTGGCTATGACGTAATTTGATATGACTCTGCTTGTGACGTTGAGCGCATCGCATACTGTCAAGCCAGCCTGCAGAAGAGTCGTCATCGTAGAAGAGAATTCAGTTGATGCCTGCAGGATGTTCAAGTTTCCTATCGTCGGCAATCTGAGCATCAGTTCATCCCACTTAAGTCTTCCGGCTTCAGAACGTCTGAAAATAATAATCGCGATAGTAAGTAGGATCAGGATACTCGTTATCAAAAGCCACCACTTCTGAAAGAAGTTCGTCATCGAGACAAGGAGCTTGGTTATTCCCGGAAGTTCACCGCCGAGTTCTTCAAACATCGAAGTGAAGGTCGGCATGACGAAGGCCATGACAACGATCAGAACGACGACAGCTACGCCTAATACGAACAGCGGATAGGACATGGCCGCTCTTACTTTCTGTTCGAGAGTATAGCTTCTTTCATAGAAATCCGCCAGTGATGCGAATGATTTATCCAGGGTGCCAGATATCTCACCTGCTCTGATCGTCTCCAGGAAAGTTATTGGAAGATCAGGATAGTTCTTTTCAAACGCTGTAGCGATCGGCGTGCCTTGTGAGACATCTTCAGCTGATAGTTCCAGCATCTTCTTGATCTTTTTGTCTTTGGTCTGGGCGGCGATCATCTTCAGACATTCGTCGATTGGCATGCCGCTTTCAAGGACGATGCCAAACTGCGAACACATTACCGAAAGAGCTTTTGCGTCGAATTTCTTGCCGATCTCAAAATTGAGGATCCTGTTCATCATGGTATCCTTAACTTCGTCGATCTTAACGACGACCGGGTACTGTGCTTTTATCCTGTCGATCGCCTGATATTCATCGATGGCTTTGATTACGCCGGTAACCTTAGCGCCGTCTTTGGAAACTGCCGAATATTTATAAGTGATCATATCTTCCTGCCCCCACTATTAAATGATGAAGTTCTAACACTGCCGACATTCTGTTTTACATAATCAGTATTGTTTGCTGCTTCGATCGCTGTATCAGTGTCGATGATATTGTTTCTGACCATGTTTATCAGACAGTTGTCCATAGTTATCGCGCCGATATTGGCAGATGAGAGAAGTGACGACTGCATCTGAGCGGTATTGCCTTCTCTGATCTGGTTCTTGATAGCCGGAGTGACGATCATGCATTCACATGCTGCAGCACGTCCTTTGCCGCCTTTTCTGACCAGCAATTGCTGAGAAAGAACAGCTTTCAATGTCGAAGCCAATTGAGCTCTGATCTGGCCCTGTTTTTCAGCCGGGAAAGTTCCGACAATCCTATCCACCGAGTCTACAGCCG
>JAFWKS010000215.1 GCA_017511325.1 Erysipelotrichaceae bacterium | reverse complement strand
TTGATCTTTACAAGAGTCTCTTCTTCGCTGAGCGTTTCGCGGTATTTGCGATAAAACCCAAGGCTCTCCACATCATTGAAGTCATCAATGCTGTCATAATGCGCTGCCGGCATACCGATTTCCTGACCCTGATAGATAAAAGGCGTACCTCTAAGACACATCTGCAGGACAGCCATTACTTTAGCTGTTTTCTTTTTGTCGTATCCTTGAGGGAAATAATGATCGACGAGCCTAGGCTTATCATGGTTTTCAAAATAGACAGGCATCCAGCCTTCATCGTTTATGGCGTACTGAAATCCACTGATGTTTCTTTTAAATTCTTTGAAAGTCCATTCATATGGTTCGTACCACTTTTCCTGTACAGCGAATTCCGGTGAGGTATGAGAGAATTCTATGACCATATCAAATACGCCGTCTTCTCCTACCCAGTTTTGCAGTTCATTTGGTTTAATGCCGTTGGCTTCACCAACCAGAAAGATGTCTTTGCCTTCCCGTACATTTGTTTTGAATTCCTTAAGAAATTCAAATATCCCTTCTTTATTACGGCAGATCCTGTTTATATCGGACAATCCGTCACTTCCATCGATCAGTCCATCAGAAAAGATATCTGGTTTCTTGATGTAGGAGATCGCATCGATCCTGAATCCTCCAACTCCTTTGCCGATCCAGAAATATGCCACATCATAAAGGGCTTTTCTTACTTCTTTGTTTTCCCAGTTGAGATCTGGCTGCTGCTTGGCAAAGGTATGAAGATAATACTGTTTTCTTTCTTCACACCACGTCCAGGCACTGCCGCCGAAAATGGAGCGCCAGTTATTCGGTTCACTTCCATCATCCTTGGGATCAGCCCAGACATACCAGTTGCTTTTTGGATCGTCTTTTGACTTTCTTGATTCAATGAACCATTCACATTGATCGGAGCTGTGGTTGAAGACCAGAACCATGACGATCCTGATCTTTCTTTTTTGAGCTTCACTGATCAGTTCTTCCATATCTTCCATGGTTCTGTACACAGGATCGATCTGATAGTAGTCAGCTACATCATAGCCGTTATCGATCATCGGTGACCAATAAACAGGTGTAAGCCATAAGGCTCCTACACCTAACGATCTCAGATAATCAAGTTTTAATGTAATGCCTCTAATGGTTCCGGTTCCCTGATCTTTAGTATCATGGAAACTTTTCGGATAGCATTCATAGACGATTGTCTTTTTCCACCATTCCATATTTAGCTTCTTTCTTATGTAATTTTAACAATTATGTGAAAATAGCTCAAAAAAAATAAATCATCCTTATTAATATCAAATTTCAGGTTAATGTGCGATAATAATATAGCAATAGCGATAAGAAAGGCTTGATTTTTGATAGTGAAAAAATCCTTTAATAATGCGCTCCTGGTATTTGCGGTTATTGTCAGTATTCTTGCGGTAGGTTCAACGTTTGTTTTACTTGATCGTAAAAGTCCGACTATAACACAGAAAGGTACACCGACACTGGGATGCGGAGTTAGATTAGATGATTTGCTGAGCTATGGCGAGGCAAGTGACAATAAGAATCTGAAGGCTTTTTTCATTGAAGAGAATCAGCTTTCTGATATTGCGGATAAAAACTATCTTACCTATGTGGCGATCGATGAAGCCAACAACGTTGCCAAATTAAGAGTGCCGGTAACAGTCGACTCCGATATAACCAGGTATCACATTGAGGTGTTGCAGCCTTTGAAGGCTCAGATAAGAGATACCTTCAAGACCAGTGGTTTTCTTGTGCTGAAGAACGAATGCGGCTGGGACATTGAAGACTCCTTTGTGATCGAAGGTGTCGACTACAGTCTGCAGGGTGAATATGAAGCGCTGGTCAAAGCCAAGAAGCACTCGCATGTAGATCCGATCTATACGACCGTTGTGGTAGATGACTTCAAGGCTCCTAAGATCGTTCTGACCAGTGAGTCGGCTAACGACTGGACCAACATGTACTACAGTGATGAATATTTTCTGGATTTTGTTGACTACGTTGAAGACGACAATGATGATCCGCAAACACTAAAACCTAAAGTAACATGCAACTGGAGAGATGTCATGAATCCAAGCAGCAGTGGTTATATGTCAAGGACCGGAACCTACAGCATCACTTACAGAGTCACCGATTCGGAAGGAAATACAGGAAGAACGACTTTAAGACTTACCCTTAATCAGGTCGTTTACAATACACCAACAGGAGAGTA
>JAFWKS010000214.1 GCA_017511325.1 Erysipelotrichaceae bacterium | reverse complement strand
TTTTGTGACCTTCATGATGATCAGTTTCATCGGACTGCTGATGATCATCTTTGTTCCACAGAATGCAGCATTGCTGTTTATTGCCGGTATCCTTTATGGAGCATGTTATGCCGTAAACAAGGTCGCCATCCCTTTGACGATAAGGATCTTCTTTGGTGATGATAAATATGGCGAAGCCTACAGTGTTTTATCGCTTTGTGAGAATATCGCCCGTTCCGCCATCATCACCTCGATCGGCTTCATCTATGATGTGAGCGGATCTTATCTTATCTGTTTTATAATTGCTCTGTTTGCCTCTCTTGCCTCTTCGGCAATGATGATATATCAGAATAGAAAGTTAAGTCAGGAATAGTATCATGAACCAGGATATCGAAGAGATCATAAGCCATACCTTAGATGTTGAAGCAAAGCAGATCGCAAGGCTCAAAGAAACGATCGACCAGGATGTGCTTAAAAAGATCATAGACATGATCATAAAATGTCAGGGCAAGGTCATAATTACCGGTTGCGGCACTTCGGCGATGGCAGCCAGGAAGATCGTACACTCGTTAAGCGTGATCGATATCCCTTCTGTCTTCCTCAATCCCAGCGATGCCGTGCATGGATCACTGGGAGTCGTACAAGAAGATGATATCGTTATCTTCATTTCCAAAGGCGGAAATACCGATGAACTTGTCTCATTCATCGACAATGTCAGAGACAAGAAAGCCTTCGTCATTACTGTCTCAGAAAATGAAGGATCTATTCTAGCTAAAAAGTGTGATCTGTTCCTTAAAGTCAAGATCGAAAGAGAACCGGATGAGTATGACATGCTGGCAACGGCAAGCACCTTATGCGTGATCGCCGTATTTGATGCCGTATGTATCGCCTTGATGAAATATACAGGCTTCAGCAAAGAAAAGTTTCTGCTTAATCATCCTAAAGGTGCGGTCGGCGAAAGACTTAGCAGACGTTGAAAGGGCTGTCTGAAGACCAGTTGATCATACTTGTTTAATAGTCTTCAGATCTATTCAAAATATAAAAAGGGGTCGAGGAATCAAGCCAAGAGTCCTTCAAATAAACTTATAAAAATCGCATTCCCTCTTAAACAGACATTAGGAATGCGAATTTTATTGTTTACAAGTGTTTTGCTGTATTTGTTTATTTCTTTGGCCTCTGGAAACCATTTTTTATGTATATATCACCAAGCTCAAAGAATCTTTTTATCATATAATCGTCCATTTCTGATGGCGTGATATGCATCACTGGCCTTGATTTGTGATCCGGGTTAGTTTTGTTCGCTTCGTTACAATAGTCTTCAAGTAAAGGGAAAACCTGGTCTGCAACATCGTTCCAGGATCCATCCTGTTCGATGATCTTCCACATCTGTTCATCTGCCCATTTTTTGTCTTCGTCCAGCAATACACCGCCGTTGACTTTATCTAATTCTTCACCATTTAATGCTTTTTTAGTGATCATTATTTTTATCTTCTTTTTACATTATTATATACGATGATCTTGGCTGATATGGCAAGAGAAGGGTAAGGGAAAAACAAAGACTTTCAGGGACATGATAAAGGAAAATAAGATCGCCAGGTTTTTTGCATTGTCCAGTTTTTCTAGATGTTTTTTTGCATACAGCTATTCTTTTAAACATCATGAGTATTCATCAAGTCATAGAAAGATCAGCATAAAAAAAAGGGCTGTCGCCCCATTCATCTTTTGATCTTTGATCACAAGATTTATGCAACTGCCCTTTTATTGTTGTTTTTATTATTTCTTCAGGTTGTAGTAAGCATTTCTGCCGGCATACTGAGCAACTGGACCTAATTCGTCTTCGATTCTCAGAAGCTGGTTGTACTTAGCGATTCTGTCTGTTCTTGACATAGAACCTGTCTTGATCTGACCGGCATTTGTACCGACAACGAGATCAGCGATAGTAGTATCTTCAGTTTCACCAGATCTGTGAGATACGACAGCAGTCATGTTGTACTTCTTAGCCAGTTCGATAGCATCGAATGTCTCAGTAAGTGTACCGATCTGATTCAGCTTGATAAGAACAGAGTTAGCGCAGCCGAGTTCGATACCCTTCTTGATATATTCAACATTTGTAACAAACAGGTCATCACCGACCAGCTGGACTTTGTCGCCTAAGCGAGCCATCAGTTTTACCCAGCCGTCCCAGTCATTTTCTGCAAGACCGTCTTCGATGGAAATGATTGGATACTTGCTGCACCAGTCAGCATACATGTCGATCATTTCGTCAGTTGTCTTGACGCCCTGGCCTGATCTTGTAAGTTCATATTTGCCTGTTTCAGCATTGTAGAATTCTGAAGAAGCTGGGTCCATGCAGATACCGAAATCTTCACCTGGCTTGTAGCCGGCAGCTTCGATAGCAGCAACGATGAGCTTCAATGGTTCTTCGTTACCTTCTGTGCAGTCAGGAGCATAACCACCTTCGTCACCTACACCTGTAGAGTAACCTTTAGCCTTAAGAACTTTCTTTAAAGCGTGGAATACTTCTGCAGACCAGCGGATAGCTTCCTTGAATGAAGGAGCACCGTAAGGCATGATCATGAATTCCTGCATATCAACAGTAGAGTCAGCGTGCTTGCCGCCGTTTAAGACGTTGAGCATCGGTACTGGTAATACCTTGCCGTTAGCACCGCCGAGGTACTTGTATAAAGGCATGCCGTAGAAATCAGCTGCAGCTCTTGCACAGGCAAGTGATACACCTAACATGGCATTAGCGCCCAGTTTTTCCTTGGTCTTTGTACCATCGAGTTCGATCATTGTCTTGTCGATCAGAGCCTGGTCAGTTACATCGAAACCGATCAGAGCCGGAGCGATTATTTCGTTGACGTTCTTGACAGCTGTCAGAACACCTTTGCCTAAGAAACGTGACTTGTCACCATCTCTGAGCTCAAGAGCTTCTCTTTCACCTGTAGAAGCGCCTGATGGTACCATTGCGCGACCGAATGCACCTGATTCAGTAGCTACTTCAACTTCAACAGTTGGATTGCCACGTGAGTCGATAACTTCGCGAGCATAAACATCAATAATTGCAGACATACTTAATTTTTCCTCCTATTTCGTAGCGTCAATTATTTCTTTGAATGAATCCACTTTTAATGAAGCACCACCGATCAAAGCACCATCGATATCTTCACAAGCCATGTATTCTTTAATATTGTTAGGCTTTACTGAGCCGCCATACTGAATCCTGACCGCTTCGCCTGTTGTTTCATCATATAAAGCCTTTACGGTATCTCTTACCAGTTTGCAGCAGTCTTCGGCGATCTCCTTGGTTGCTGACTTGCCGGTACCGATAGCCCAGATCGGTTCATAAGCAATGACCATCTTGGCAACTTCTTCAGCTGTAAGTCCGGCTAAAGAACCAGCCAGCTGTGTCTTGATGACATCGGCAGTCTTGCCGGCATCGTATTCAGCTTCGGTCTCGCCGATGCACAGGATCGGAATGATGTTGTCAGCCAGCAGTCTCTTGGCTTTAAGAGCGCAGGCTTCATTTGTTTCGTTATAGTAAGTTCTTCTCTCGGAGTGACCGATGATGCAGTATGTGATGCCGACTTCCTTGAGCATCGGAACAGATACTTCACCTGTGAAGGCGCCTGAATCCTTTTCGTTGCAGTTTTCAGCAGCGATGATCAGATTCTTTGCGTTCTTTACACAGACATCCAGATCAACGTAAGGAGCACCGACACCGTAGTCAGCAGCTTCCTTGCCGGTAAGAACTTCTTCAATACCCTTCATGAATTCAAGAGCTTCAGAAGGAGTTTTATTCATTTTCCAGTTACCAACAATAATAGGTTTTCTCATTTGCCCTCCTTATTTCTCGTTAATGATATCAACGCCAGGCAGACCGTTGCCCTCGAGGAATTCAAGAGATGCACCGCCACCGGTTGAAACATGGCTTACTCTGTCGGCATAGCCTAACTGCTTGATCGCTGCAGCTGAGTCGCCACCGCCGATGATCGTTGTGCCTTCAGTTTCTGCTAAAGCCTTGGCTACTTCGTTTGTGCCTTTAGCCAGAGTCGGATTTTCAAAGACGCCCATTGGTCCGTTCCATACGACAGTCTTGGCCTGTTTTACCTTCTCGGCAAAAAGAGCGGCAGTCTTAGGACCGATATCGAGACCCTGCTTGTCTGCCGGGATCTTGTCAGAATCGACAACCTCTGTTTCGATCGGACCATCGATTGGATCAGGGAAATTGTCTGCTACAACTGTATCGACAGGGAGCAGGAGTTCCTTATTCAGGGATTTTGCTTTTTCAAGCATCTGTCCACAGTATTCTACTTTTTCATCATCTACCAGTGATTCACCGACTTCCATGCCCTGAGCCTTCAGGAATGTGTAAGCCATACCACCGCCGATGATCAGCGTGTCACATTTTTCCAGCAGGTTGTCAATGACTTTAAGCTTATCTGCAACCTTGGCACCGCCTAAGATACCTACGAACGGTCTTACCGGATTTTCAACAGCATCGCCCAAGAACTTCAATTCTTTTTCTACCAGGAAACCTGCAGCACTTGGAAGGTGTGTAGGAATACCCACTGTAGAAGCATGAGCTCTGTGTACTGAACCGAATGCATCTTCAACGAACAGATCACCTAATGAAGCCCAGTATTTGCCAAGTTCTTCATCATTCTTTGATTCGCCCTTTTCATATCTGGTATTCTGCATCAGAACTACTTCGCCCTCTTTCATAGCAGCGATAGCATCTTCAAGTGCAGCACCTCTTGTAGCATCAACGAAGATGACCTTATTTTCTGGCAGATGAGCCTGCAGACACTTCGCAACGATAGCCATATCGTTCTTTTTCTTGGCTTCTGCGATCTCTTCTTCAGTCTTCTTGTAATCGATCTTTCCTAAGTGAGACAGCAAGATAACCTTTGCATTATTTTCAAGTAAATACTTGATCGTCGGCAATGCGGCGACAACTCTGTTGTCATCAGTGATCACATCACCTTTATGTGGAACGTTGAAGTCAACTCTGACGATGACCTTCTTACCGGCCACATCTAAATCTGTAACTAGCTTTTTAGCCATAACAAAACTTTCCTCCTGAATTACACAATAATTATATAACAAAAAGAAGGCTTATTCTTTGCCTTCTTCATGATTATTGCCACTTCTTTTCTTTTTGACTGTCTCCTCGATGCCGTACTTGTGGCATTTGTTTTCATATTCCTTTTCAGCGGCATTGAGTTCTGATAAAATTTCTTCTAAACTGCGCATTTTCAAAACCTCACAGTTTCCAATTTTACCACAATTTTTCTACAATAGAGTTATGTATTTCGCCAAGGAAGAAAACAATACGATCATCATTGAAAAATCCCGTTTTATATGCTATATGAAGCATATCAAAAGTGAAGAAGAGTACCGTGAATACCTTGCTTCGATCAGAAAAAAACACTATGATGCGACCCATGTCTGCTCGGCGATGATCTGTGACAATATCCAGCGCTCATCTGACGATGGAGAACCGGCCGGAACTGCCGGAGCTCCGATATTGAATGCTTTGAAGATGAATGAACTGAACCAGATGTGTGCCCTGGTCGTGCGCTATTTCGGCGGGATCAAACTGGGAGCCGGAGGACTGATCAGAGCCTATTCAAGTGCTGTCAGTGAATGCATCAGGAAGGCTGTGATCGTTGAGGAATACAGCTACCCTCTTTATGAACTAAGGCTTTCCTATGAAGCTGCCAACAGGATTGAACACTATCTGAGAAAAAATGCGATCATCGACGAGATCAGATATGATGAAGATGTCTATTTCGTCTTTGCTTTAGATGATGAAAAAAAGCGGGAAACGATCAAAGAATACACCAAAGGACTTGAGCCTGAACTTATCGGCGAAAAAACGATCGAAAAGGTAGTAAAATAAAAGTATGGAGATAATAAAACAGTACTCAATCTATGTCTATATCCCGCTGATAGCTGCGATCATTGCCGTAAGCGTTGTCCTGCTGATGAAGCTGATTGCTATCTTGAAGCAGCTCAAAGGTATGAGCCCGAAGCTTGAATCCATCAGTGAAAGGATAAATGATGCATCAGCCAAAGCTGAAAGAATATCTCAAAGCAAGAACAGCTACTCCTTCATGCTTGCGGTGCTGGCGATCTTCGGCTTTGCGAAAGATGTTAGAAAAAACCGGAAGAAGAATAATACGATAGTGAATTCGATAGCTACTGCAGCTATCAAGAATTCAGGTTCTCTTAAAAATCTGAAGCTAAAATAAAGGGACTCTTGAGTCTGATGATCTGATCATCAGGACTTCACCAAGTCCCTTTTTTATGTTTATTTTGTTCCGTAGATCCTGTCGCCCGCATCGCCTAAACCAGGTACGATGTAGCCGATATCGTTGAGGTGATCATCCAAAGCAGCCATATACAGATCGACATCCGGATGAGCTTTTTCAAAGGCTTCAACGCCTTCTGGAGCACCGACCAGACATACCATCTTGATATTTTTAGCACCTCTTCTTTTGATCATGTCCACTGCAGCGATCGCACTTCCGCCTGTTGCCAGCATCGGATCGAGCACAAGAACGATGCCTTCCGTAAGTTCCTTAGGGAACTTCGCAAAATATTCAACCGGTTCCAGAGTCTTCTCATCGCGGTACAGACCGATGAAGCCGACCTTGGCGGTAGGCATCAGGTCCATGATGCCGTTGACCAGGCCCATGCCTGCTCTGAGGATCGGCACCAGAATGACTTCCGTATCCAGCATCTTTGTATTGCATAGACCCATCGGTGTTTTTACTGTTACATCTTTGACCGGCAGATCGCGACATACTTCGTAAGCCATTAAAGAAGCGATCTCATCAAGGTTCTCTCTGAAATCCTTGTGTCCCGTCTCCTCCATACGCATGATAGCCAGTTTGTGTGTGATAAGTGGATGATTTAATACTGTTACCATAAATACCTCCGTATCCTTCCCCTATTATACTCATATATGCAACTATTAAAAGAAAAAATAGAGAAATCTCTCTATTTTTTGTTATAGGTAAAACTGATGTCCTTGTTAAGGATGGCATAAAGTTCATCCATAGAGATGATCGTCTCGTTTGCTGCCGCCTTGAGTTCTTCTTCCCTTTGCGGATCAGAGATATAGGCGACTGTATAGGCGCCGTAATTGCTGCCGCAGCCTATATCCATCAAAGAATCGCCGATCATGATCAGATCGTGTTCCCAGCCGTTGCGGTTGACAAGATAGAAGATCCCTTCAGGATCCGGTTTGAGCTTTTCAACTTCTTTCAATCCGCAGATATCATCGATATATCCTCTCAGACCGAAAGTATCAAGAATCCCTTCGATGCCTTCCTTGGATCTTGTGGAAACGATGCCGATATGATAGCCCTGTTCATGAAGAGACTTCAGCAGTTCGACAGAATGCTCAGTCGGATGATTGGCTGTCTTTGAGACCTCGGATTGTCTTTCGCGGTAATCCTTGTACAGCGTATCGTAATCGATGCCCGGGAAGTACTTAGGGAAAAGATCCCTCAAAGCCGGTCCGATGATCTCGTTTTTGATCTCTTGAGTAAACTTCGTTTCATCAGAATACTTTTTAAACAAATAGCGATAAGCCTCGGTGATGCTTTCTCTGGTGTCCACCAGAGTGCCGTCAAAATCAAAGATCAATGTCGGTTTTTGCTTTTTGATGAATCGATCAAGGATGCCGATATAGCCGAGAAGTCCAACGATCAGAAAAGTGATCGAAGTAAGCTGAGCCATTTTGAGATTGCCCAGATAAAGTGAGTCGGTCCTCCTTGCTTCAATGAAGAAACGGATGACACCGTACCACATCATATAAGCCCAGGCGAGATCGCCACGCTTGTTCTGATATCTTCTTAAAACGAAATAGATCAAACAGAAACCCAGGATACACAGCAATGATTCATAGAAGAACAACGGTTCATAATAGTGTCCGTTTATATACATGCCTTCCTTTAGGAAAGAAAGGATCCCGTTGAAGTATTCTTCACTTACTTCTGCACCATGGCATTCCTTGTTTACGAAATTGCCCCATCTTCCTACAGCCTGACCGATCAATACTTCCGGCAGGACGTTATCAGCCAGCATCAAGAATGAATAGTGCTTCTTTCGGCAATAGAAATAGGCAAACAGTGCTCCAAATACCAGGCCGCCCTGAATCGCCAGTCCGCCGTCCCAGACTCTGATGATCGCCGCAGGATTGCTGAAGTAGTATTTGAAATCGTAGAATACGCAGAACCAGATCCTGGCTCCGATGATCCCTGCCCAGAGAGTATAGACGAATATGGAATCAAAGAAATCCATATCGAAGTAACGTGTCTCTTTCAGATTTTTTCTCATCACCAGATAGGCAATGAAGGCTCCTGTCAGGATAAGCATTGCATACCATCTGATGTCAAAAGTCAAAGTACCGATGGAAAAAGAAACGAATGTCTGAGGGTTTGGAAAGAAACTCATAGTGTTTTTCCTCCTTTCTGAAGCAGTTCTTCACGGTAACGGCGCTTGAAATCTTCGTTGGAATTGAAGCCCAGCGCATTGAGCAGATATGTTGAAACAGCTGCTTCGATGATTACTGAAAGCGATTTGCCTTCAGTGATAGGTATCGTCAGCATCGG
>JAFWKS010000213.1 GCA_017511325.1 Erysipelotrichaceae bacterium | reverse complement strand
TAGTATTCAATGATATCAGATCGAATTCAAAATGGATGATCGAATTGTAACTAAAAAGACCTATTTGCTGATGAAATAGATCTTTTGTCTGTTGTTTATTTATTGAAGGAATATATCTTGTTTAACAAAAAACATTTCAAAGATAAGCTCACTGATCCAGCTTGAACAGCGCAAATATGCTGCCCGCAAATCCCAGCAGAACTGTAGGATAGCCGATAAAGCTGATGAACCAGGCGATATCAGATCCAAATGTTTTCAAACCGAACAGATACCAGCACAGTATTCCGATCAGCAGATACAGCGTTACGTTTGCCGCAATAAAGATCCTGTGTTTCTTTTTTCTGTCTATATCCATCCTGTCTATTAAAGTCCAAATGATCCTGTACATTTTTTCTGCTCCCTAATGTGATACTTCGTAATCCCTGTCGTTGATATTGATGAGGTGATCTCCGATCCTCTCGACATCACTCGCAAGTTTCAGGAATTGAGCACCAGCTTCGGCGCTGCACTGATTCTTGCTGAGTCGCTTGATATGATTTTCAGCCATCTTCTTTGTCAGATCATCAACTTTATCTTCGACCTTCATTGATTTGATGAAGCTGGCTCTTTTACCGTTTTCATAGGCATCCATAGTCAGATCGTAAAGCTGATTTATCAGCTCGGTCAATTGCTTTATCTCGTTTTTCGCATCTTCAGAAAGCTTGTTATCACTTTCTATCAGGTTCTCTGTATACTCAATGATGTTCTCGCTGTAATCACCGATCCTTTCGATATCAGCGATCGTCTTATATGAAGAACTTAGATAAAGGTAGTCCTTCCTGCTGATGTTTTTAAGACCGGTAAGTTTAACGATAAATTCAACGAGCCCCTTGTTGAGGAAGTTGAGTTCTTTTTCGTTGCTGGCAAATATCTTCTTGCTGTCAGTGTTCAAATTGATGAAAGAGTTGATGGCATTATTGAAGTTTGTTATGGCGATCTTCGCCATATTGACGATCTCTTTCTTGACCTGTGAGACTGCGATCGCCGGTGTCTTCAGCATGTTCTCATCGACAAAGTAGAACCTTTCGCTCTCTTTGTCTTCATCGCTGTCAGGAACGATCTTTTTCGAAAGAGAAACCAGCAGATCAGTCAAAGGAAGCACGACGATAACTGATACGATATTGAAGATCGTATGGAACATCGCCAGCTGAAAATGAGGCGAACCCGGGAACATCCTTTCAAACAAAAGGCCGACTGATTGAGAGCTGAAGGTCTTGATCAATGTATCAAGGATCAAAACCGAAACGGCACCGCCGATGTTGAAGATAAGTTGGATCACCGAAGTCCTCTTGGAATTGGTCCCGCCTGACATGGCGGCCATAACGCCTGTGAAACAGGTACCGACATTGGCACCAAGAGTGATATAGATTCCCTGCTCCAGTGAAATCAGAGATGTCGCAACCATCGTGATAGCGATCGAGGTCATCGCTGCCGAAGAATGAATGATCGCCGTGATGATCGCACCGGCAATCATCAGCAAGACGACGTTATCCAATCCGGAAAGGAAGGTCTTCAGACTGTCCAGTTCCGAGAATGCTCTCATCGAAGATGACATCATCCCTAAGCCGATGAAGAGGATACCAAAACCGGATATGATCTCTCCCACTTTCTTCAGATTATCTTTTTTGGCGAGCGCTGAAATGATGACTCCCAGTCCCGCAAAAGATGAAAACAGGATATTGAGATTGATCATTTTTGAACTGAACAGGCCCAAGGCAACGATCTGCCCGCTGATCGTCGTTCCGATCTCACCACCGAAAACGATCGTAGCCGCCTGGCTTAAAGACAGTATTCCCGCATTGACGAAACCGATCGTCATGACCGTGACAGCACTGGAAGACTGTATCAGAACAGTCGCAACGATGCCGATAAAAAGGCCGATGATCTTGCTGTCGGAGATCTTCGCAAACATTTTTTTCAGTCTGTCAGAGCTTACTGCTTCAAGGTTTCCGCTGATCATTTTAAAAGCGATCAGGTAGACGCCGATACCTGCGCACAGTTCCAGCAGATGTTCTATTATTTCTATTCGACTCATAGGCAGATCCTCCCAGATCTACCATATAAGAAGTGTTTTAACTCAATATCAAATATTTGTAAAAAATATGTAAATCATGCTTTAGGGAATAATACTCTGAAAGTACTTCCCTTGCCCGGTTTGGATTCCAACTGTATCTTGGCATTATTTAATATGCAGGCATGCTTGACGATGGAAAGGCCGAGACCTGTTCCGCCTGTATTTTTGGATCTTCCCTTATCAACGCGATAAAATCTTTCAAAGATCCGCTCGTGATCCTTTCTGTCGATCCCTATACCGGTATCTTTTACTTCCAGAATCGATAAATCTTTTTGACATGAGACTCTTACAAAGACTTTTCCGTTTTTGACGTTATACCTTATCGCATTCTCACACAAGTTGAAGATGATGCTTTCGATCAATTCCCTGTTGCCGTAGATCAATGCTTCTTCACCTGTATAAATGATCTCAATATCTTCGATCTGATCTTTTCTGATAGTCTCAACGACATTGCTGCAGATCTCATCAAGATCCATCTTTTCCTTTCGGATCTGAAGTTCTTCATTGTCAAGATGAGAAAGCTTGATGACATCTTCGATCAGTTTCATCATTCTTTGTGATTCCAGATAGATCTTATCCGCAACTTTTTCCTGATCCCCTGCTTTGACGAAACCATTTTTCAACAGTTCGGAGTAGCCTGAGATCGTCTGCAAAGGAGTCTTCAGTTCATGAGAAACATTGGAAGCAAATTCCTTTCTCAATTCTTCACTGGCTTCCTTGAAAGAATCATCAAAAAGGAAAAGGACGATACCGATGACCTCTTTATCCATCTCTACAGGGCTGACTTCCGCATCATATCTTCTGTCTTTGATCCTGATCTTCTTTGAACTGCGATGTCCTATCAGGCCATCTTCAAACAAAGAAGACAGTTTCTGATAATGTGAGATACTGCTGACATTATTACCGATCAGATCTTCATCTGTTTCAAGAATGTTCTGTGCACTTTTATTGATGTCGATGACGATCATCTCATCATTTAAAAGAAGCAGTCCTTCGTTCATATTCGCCGTGATCGTTTCGAATTCCTGACGTTTTCTTCTTAAAGTTTCCCTGTCCTGTTCGATCATCTTTTTCTGTGCCGAAAGTTTTTCCATGATCGGTCTTATCTCGTTATAAGGAACCTGATCAGGCATATCCGTATCGATCTCATTCAGCGGCTTGACGATCCTGTTGGCAAGCTTGTAGGCGATATAAAGCGATACCAGGATGATCAGCAGGATGATCACCAGCAGGGGCTGAGCTATCAAAGTCAAGAAATGATAGATGGAAGGATAAGTGTTTGATAGACGTACAACGTTTCCATCAGAAAGAAGGATCGCCGTATAGATATATCTTTCCATCAGGGTGGAAGACTGTCTGATGCTGCTGCCATAGCCTTCTGAAAAAGCCTTGATCACTTCTTCTCTGTCAAGGTGGTTATCCATTGAATTGATATCGCTGTCGATGTTGTCATAGATGACATCGCCTTTTTGATTGATGATGGTTATTCGATAATCCGCATCATCCAGCTGGTCGATGAACTGCAAGCCGTCCTTGTTTATGCCATAAGCAATGACTCTTGCCTGGCCGCGCAATACTTCCAGCTGCGAATTCGTAAAGCTTCTATACATCTCATTAACAACAAAAAACGTCGTTGTCAGCAAGACCAGTACCGCAACAGAAAGAATGCTTTCGAAGACCTTTCTAGCCATCATCGACCTCTTTCAGACAGTAACCGATCCCATGCATCGTTACGATATATTTGCCTGATAAGCCAAGCTTGTTTCTTAAGGTGTTGATGTGTACATCGATCGTTCTTGATTCGCCCAGATAATCAAGGCCCCAGATCTTGTCCAGCAGCTGTTCTCTGGAAAAAACGATACCGGGATTCTCTGCAAGGCATAATAAAAGCTCGTATTCCTTAGGTGTCAGATCGATCAGATCGTTTCCTATCCTGACAGTATATTTTGATCTATCAATCTCGATCTCTCGATATCGGATTATCTGATTTGCCGGCTCCCTGTGGCTCCTTCTAAGGACAGCCTTGATCCTTGAGACCATCTCCATCATACCGAACGGTTTGGACAGATAGTCATCTGCTCCGGAATCAAGACCGATCACCTTGTCAAACTCGCTGGTTCTGGCTGTAGCCATGATTACTGGAATATTCCTGAAACTGTCATTCTCCTTAAGTTCCTTCAGGATCTGTAAGCCATCCTTTCCTTCCAACATGATATCCAAAAGGATCAGTTCAGGGGTCGTTTTTTCAAGGGCAGCGAAAAAGTCTTTCGCATTCTCAAAGCCTTCAGCTTCAAATCCCGATATTTTCAATGTATATGTGATCAGTTCTCTGATCGAACGATCATCCTCGACACAGTAAATCATCTTTCAACATTAATAATACGTTTTTTATCTGTAGAAAATAAACAAATTCGATCCTGGCAGCTATAAAAATCTGTTTGCCTGAAACAGATTTTTTGTGAATACATGTTTTAAATTTCTAACAAATTCTATACCTGTCGTTCAGAAACAACACAGCTCATGAACTTCTATCTTGATATAGTTATTCTTACATCTTCATTTCCCAGAAGATCTCTTATCTGCCCCTCAGAAAGATCGATGTGTCCAAGTCTTGTGTAAGCCCAGGAATTAGAGCCATAGAAGATGACGATGCTGTTTCCTGAATAAAGAACGATGTCTCCGGAACCCGTTACAGTCTGCTTGTCATCTCTGACTATGCTTTGTCCCAGTTCGCCGACCTGTTCAAAGCCGCCATACATGGACATCTGTATGTTCAAAGGCTGTTCAGATACCATATCCATGATCGCCCTTACGGAATCGTTATCTTCCCATGTTACAGGAACTTCTGTATTACTGATAGTAAGTTTCATCGCAAATCCTTCCTCATCGTTATCGATCTCAACTGTTTCTGTTAAATCTGTTTCCCGTTTCTCTT
>JAFWKS010000212.1 GCA_017511325.1 Erysipelotrichaceae bacterium | reverse complement strand
CATTAATAAAACTTCATTTGTTTCAATAATTGCTGCATGCATGACTGTTACACCTGCAGCAGTATCTCAACTTGTCGCCACATATATGGGTATATGCTTTGCTTTGGCTTGTGTTTTTGCTACGCTATTTGTCTATTTCTGCTTTGAATCAGACGATATATTCAGTTATTTCCTTTGTATATGTTTTATCGTGTGTTCTTTAGCTCTATATCAAAGTTATATAGCTCATGCAGCAGTGCTGACATTGATGACTATTGCTTTGTATCTGTACCAGAATGAAGAGCAACAATTAATCATTAAGAAGACAGTTAAAGCTATTATAACTGCTCTGGCTGGTATGATTGCTTATTTCATAAGCAATAAAATCATTCTTGCCGTACTTCATCTTGAAAGTTCATCAAGACTTGCTGAATTCTCTTTTGGCAGGATCTTTAGCAATATCGGTTATACTATCGTATGGTTATATAAATCATATTTTGATTTTTTGAATGATTCTGTTTTATTAAGAAAATATCTTTATCTGTTATTGTTCACTGTTATTACTTCCTTTGTTATTAAGTATTTAATTGGCAAGGAAAACACTGTTATTTATAAAATCATGTTTATTGTTTGTCTGTTTTTAGTTCCTTTTGCATCAAACATTATTGGCTTAATAACTCCTGATAATCCAATCACAATACTGATGGCTTATCAGTATATACTGATCGTTCCTTTCTGTTTTGCATTACTTAAGGACAATTCAATACGCATTGCAAAATGCATGATAGTTTCAATTACTGTTTTGTTGTGCTGGACTCATATCATATCAGCTAATGCAACATTTGAATGCTATAAGATGTCTCATGACTATGTTTATAATCAGTATTCACAAGTGATATATGATGTTCAGCATACTGATGGTTATGTAAAAGACGAAACTCCCGTATTTATTGCCGGTTTCTTCGAGGATTCAACATTAAGAAAAAACATCAAAACTTATAACTATTCATTTGAACTCTTTGATGACTTGGTATTCTGGAATACTTTAGGTGGAGCTACATACAACAGGCATAGATATGTTATGCAGTACTTTGGATTAGACTTTATTGATTTTTCAATAGATGAATATCAAAGAATCATAAAAACAGATGAATTCAAAAAAATGAACTTATGGCCAGATACTGATGGCATTAAGTTCATTGATGGTTATCTTGTAGTTAAAATTAATAACAACTATATTGAATAATATCAGATAGATATGAATCTCAGCAGATTCAACTTCGTCGCAATAATGAACGGAATAAATCTAAGATCGGCTTGTCTAAAGCCGTTTTTATTTACAATTTCTTTTGCCTCATTTAATGCAACTTCATTCTTGTTTACTTTGTTTCTGTTTTTGTTTGTTTTGATAATGAAATAAAACAGGATACCAAGATACTTGTTATATGAAATTCTTTCAAAATCAGTATTCTTGTAGTAATCTGCTATTTCTCTTCCAGCTTCAACTTTATCGTATTCATAATCGGAATAATCACTGTGAGTTAATGACCCCTCTCTGATAACAAACTGATAAGAATAGTAATCTATGTGTGACACTTTATCTGTTTTCTCAATAAACTTATATGTTGCGAAAGTATCCTCATAATGTTTTCCGTCAGGGAATCTTATTTCATCAAACATCTTCTTTTTATATATCTTACAGACTGGTGTTTCAAGGAAAACCTGATCTTTAAAATACAGAACCAAAACTTCCTGGCGATTATAGACTGATGTTTCTTTGTTGCCTTGAGTCTTATCACCATATGGTTTCATATTGCATGTTGCAATATCCGCATCATATTCTTTCAGTGTATTATAAAGCGTTTCAACAAAATCATTCTCAACAATATCGTCGCTGTCCACAAAGATGATATATTCTGAACTTTCATCCTTAACAAACAGATCTATTCCATGATTTCTTGCAGCTGCAGCTCCGCCATTTTCCTGATATACATAGGAAATCCTGTTATCTTTTACAATATAACTGTCTATTATTTCTTTGGAATTGTCTGTGCTTCCGTCATCAACACATATTATCTTTAGATCTTTATATGTCTGATATATCAAAGAATCCAGACATTTATCCAGATAATCATATGTGTTATATACAGGAACTACAATCGTAATAATATCGTTCATTATGATAAGAATAGTTTTGTAAGTTTATATAGAAATTTCCCTAAATATGTATCGTTTTCCAATGTGCAAGTTTCATAGATTCGGGAATTAACGCACGATTTCAGAATCGAATAGTCTTCATCGTTTTTATCAAGACTTTTGTTTAGATATTTGCTCAGATAATTGAATATCTTAATGCAGTCAACAATATTCTTCTTTTCTTTTCTTTCGATTTTTAGGCTTTGCAAAGCCAAAGTTTCATTGTGTTCCTTACAGATGGCTTCTCTTACATCAAGATATTCCTGCAATGTTTTGAAAGGATTTGAAGAAGTAAGACTTCCACTGTCTCCTGTACGGAAATAAGAAAGGATCTCGGAAATGTTATAGCCTTTTGAATAATTCAAGATTCTGTTCCACAGATCGTATTCAACTGCAATCTTGATGTTTAGATCATAATTCAATCCATTATCTTTCAGAATACTGTTTCTCATCATTATAGCCGGATGATAAAAAGGGCTGTGAATGTTTAAAAACTTTCTGATACCTTTATCGGTTACGCACAGTTTATTGATTCCCAAAATGTTATTATTTGGATCGATATCTTTTGTCCACGATCCGACAATTCCGTATTCAGGATTGCTTTCCATGAATTCGACCTGTTTTTCCAATCTGTTTTCCAGCATCAAATCATCCGCATCTATCCTGGCAATATACTTTGTATCGATCAAATCGATTCCTTTATGCAAAGAACCGGTCGGCCCGATATTCTCTTCATTGACCACCAGTCTGATTCTTTTGTCATCATATTGTCTTATTACATTAACAGTATTATCCGTTGATGCATTATCGATGATCAGCAATTCAAAATCAGTAAAGGTCTGTTTTAAAACACTGTCTATACACAGATTGATCTTTTCGTTGTTATATACAGGTAATAATACTGTTACCAATGGTTTATTCATAATAGATTTTTAAAAAGATATATGTATCAATTGGGCCGTCAAAGTTGATTGCTCGAACTCCGGTCCTCAGAATTGCTTCATCATTACCGCCATCAAGTTCATTTCCCAGATAGATGATCTTATTCTTATCCAAGTTCTCTTTTTTGATTATCAGTTCAAAAGTCTTCTCTTTTGAGAAATCTTTCTTCATGATATCGATAGATGTATGGCCGGCTATTTCCGCCTTATATTCATCGCCATATTTTTCAATGGTTTTCTCGATCTTCTTTATTTCGTTTTCTCTGTCCTTAAGAGGTTTAATAGTCAGAATAGCCCCTCCTCTTAATGTCATCTTGTCTTTGTATTCTGGATAATCGCTTAATTCATCGATCAGTTCCTGTTTGATTAGAAACTCTTCAGAAAGGATCTTACCGCCATCATCCTTTTCAAGATTGAAATAGGTATTGCCGTAATTGCAGTAAATATACTCTCCAGAATACTTTTTATAGTATTCCTTGACGATATCGTAGACATGTCTGTAGTTATTGCCTGAAAGGATAACACCTTTATATAATTCCATATTCTTTATACAAACAGTTTTGTCTTCCATATGTTCATCATAAAGAGTTCCGTCAAGATCAGATACCAGCTGATAATCGTCATTATTTAAATCAAAATAATCTTTCATGATCAGTTTTACCACTGAAACCGGATCATGTTTAGGATCATTCTTTTCGCTTAGAACGCCATGAATATATTTGAAATCAGAATCCAGATGATTCATGCTTTCATCGGCGTTATCATTCATAACGGCCTTTACATCACTTAAATCAATATAATTACTGATTATCTTTAATAAATCATCCGCACAGACACCTTTTGAATCCAGATCTTCCTTGTTGTTCATGACAAGATACTTTTTGGCTCTAGATGTTTTCAGCATTTCCCTGAATCCTTTATGCATATATGTCGGGATCAGAGATGACCATTGTGTGCCGCTGCTGAAGATGATCAGATCAGCTTCTTCACCACGCTTCTTCATATCTTTCTCGTTATTCTCATTAACAGAAGGAAGATAATCGTTCTGGTTCTTGTCTTTAAGAATGGCTTCTGTTACCTTGTCGTCTGGATTGTTCCAGGTCACAAGATCACCTTCATCAGTGATCATGCGCCCTGACTGCGTTCTGTTATAAAGATAAAGATTCACATTGGATATAACATGAACTCTGTCTTCAATTCCCAGAACATCAGACATGACCATACCGGCTTTTTCCAGTGAATTATTGTTCATGGCTGCACATGAGGCATAGAAAATGTTTGATAATGAGAAATCACGGAAGTTTACTTCCTTTACATCTTTACTGAAGAAATAGTCAAGCCACT
>JAFWKS010000211.1 GCA_017511325.1 Erysipelotrichaceae bacterium | reverse complement strand
TGCCAATACACCACTGGCATTGCTGAGATCTAGTTCAGGCTTGACAAGATCAGCAGTATCAAGCAGATAGAGATAAGTATCATCGACGACGGCGTTGTTGTAGATCGGCGTATCACCGACGATCTTCAATGCATCGTCATCTTCGGTTCCGGACTGGATCTTGGCGATAGCTGTCCAGAGTCTGTAGTAACCGTTGCTCATAGCGGCATTGATGCAGGCATTGACCGCATCCATCAGAGAAGTTTCACCTTTCTTGGCAGCGGCAACGTTTCCTTCATAATCGCCGTAAATGCTTAGATCAAAATTGATCCCGCTCATTGCAAACTGGCCGTTTGACTGAGCAACATAGTTTTCAGCAGTCGTGCCATCCAAAGCGATCGCATCACACTTGCCGGTAGATAGAGCCAGGATGGCCTGATCAAGAGTCGTGACCAGCTCCAGTTCAGTCTTGGCTGGACCTTCATCCTTTTTTCCGGCACAGCCGCATAAGCCAAGCAACATAACTGCGCTGATCAATAAAACCAATAACTTTTTCATTTTCCTTCTTCCTTTCCTATGAAATAAAAAACGTCCCTGTTAACACAAGGACGACAAATTCCGCGGTACCACCTTAATTCCCGATCAGTTACGACCGGACACTCTATAGTCTTAACGGGACAAACGTGACTGTTTTGTTCAGTCATACTCCAAGGCACGTTCATCGATCGTGTCCTGCTGCTCTTTCACCAGACGGCAGCTCTCTAAGAAGACCGTAAAGACTACTACTCCTTTTCTTTGTATTGCCTAAATTAAATCACGGTTTTAGTTAAAAAACAATGTTTTTTTAGTTTTATCATACAAAAAATGATAGAAATTTACAGAAAAATGAAAATATTTTCAGTATTTTGCCTAGATCCGTTTAAGGATGAAATTCAAAACAATGTCGATGACTTCTGTTCTTTCCGGACCATGGAAGCCGTGTTCAGCTCCTTTTAAGATGATGAGTTCACAGTTAGGGAAGCAGTTTTTGGCTTTTTCTACTGATTCCGTTGTTACGATCTTATCCTTGTCGCCGTGGATGAGCAGGACGTCGCCATTGTATTCCTTCATCATCTCATAGATCGGCGTTTTCAAAAGATCCTTGATGTAAACACTTCCTACTTTCAGCCATAATAGCTCGTAGGTCTCCGGAATCTCTTCGAACTTCCTCATCTCTTCTTCGATGGCATCAGAAAGGATATAACCTGGATAAAGTCCGATCAGCCCGGCTATTTCCTCTGGTCTTCTTGAAGCTACGATCGTTGAAACGAAGGCTCCCTGACTTTTTCCTGCCAGGAATACCCTGGTGATCCTTTCGTCCTTTTTCAGTTCATCGATAACTGCTTCGAGATCTTCGGCTTCGCTCAATACGGACATCTCTGTCGTCTTGCCGTCAGACTTGCTTTGATAGCTGCCGCCTATAAAATCGAAGATGCAGACAGCGATGCCGTTTTGCGCCAATACTTCCGCAAAGTCTCTTGAACCTTCATGTACGCCGCCGAGGCCATGAGAAAAGATCGCCAGCGGGAAATAATCCGCTTCGGGATAATAGACTTCGCCATAGATCTTTTTAAAGTCGCGATAGAAATCTTTCTGTATTATCCTGTATTTAGTTTTCATTAATTTAATCTTACTACGAAGGGGTCTGTCCGCTGGTATTTTTAATCTTTGTTTTTTGGTAAAATATAAATAGAAGATAATCGATCGAATTTTGTGTTTCTATAAGTAATTGAACTATATTTGCACTGGTCACGTCATTCACTAATCAGTGTTTTTGCCGTATAGGCCCATTAGTAAAGGATACGATATGAATAAACTAGAGCTGTTTAAATTCCTGGATGATTATAATGTCAGCGATGATGATTTTGATTTTTACCACATCCTTGACAAAACGAACTATGACGAACTTATCCGGGTTGATCTGAAGGATGAGAAATACCGCTATATCTATCACACCGCAAACAAGTACTATTCAAATCTCTATGAAGGTGATTTCTCAAATCTGAAGAGTTTTGCGCAAGACGGTTATCTTCATCCGGAAGACGCAAATAGGTATCAGAAAGATTTCGATCTTTCAACGATCAGGGAACGTTTGAAAAGCAGTGAGATCCCGGGACTGCTTAAAGGTTTCTACAGGGTCAAGGGGATAGACGGCTCCTATATAGAGACGAAACAGGTCGTCGTTTCCGGTGAACTGTTCAAAGAGGATGATTCAGTCATCTATATCTATGTCTATGACGATGCGACCAGGATCGAAAGAGAAAGCAGGAAGCAGGAAAACCGCAGTGAGATAACAGGACTTTATGAAAGCCTCAGTTTCTTCAAGGAAGTCAGGAAGAGATTCAATGACCTGAACAGTGAATGGTGTGTCATTGATATCCTGATCAGAAAGCACAACCTGTTTTCTGACTGGTATGGAGTAGACAGAGGCAAATACCTTCTGACCATGGAGGCGGAACTGCTCAAGCAGTATGCCATCGACAATGACGGACTGGTCGGCTTTATGGGTCAGAACGAATTCTGTCTTATCTGCAGGTATGACAAAGACAAGATCGCCAAACTGTACGAATCGGTCAGAAAACTGGTCAGCAGCATAAGTTCGATCGAAGCTTTTATTCCGCTTTTTGGCATAGCCATGTACGATGGCACCTGCGGTGATATCAGGGAATACTACAACAGGGCTGCTTTGCTGACAGAATCTGCCGATTACAGCTCAGAAGATTACATAAGAGTCTATGACTACAGGATCCATAAAAAGCATCAGGAAGAATACAGCCTGATCTATGATTTTGAAAAAGCTCTTGATGCCGGCATGATCGAATTCTACATCCAGCCGCAGATCAGACTGCCGGACAAGAAGGTCGTGGGCGGCGAAGCACTGGCCCGCTGGAAGCGAAACGGGGAATTTGTCTCACCAAGCTATTTTGTACCGATCTTGGAGAAATACAATCTGATCACCAGGCTTGATAAAGATCTCTGGGAAAAAGTCTGTGCTTCGATCAGGGATCTGATCGATGATGGCATCACACCGGTGCCGGTATCGGTCAATGTTTCCCGTATCGATATCATGACGATGGACGTACTTGCCTATTTTGATGATCTTTTGAAGAAGTATGATCTCAAGACCGATTATCTGCATGTGGAGATCACCGAATCAGCCTACGCGGAGAATTCAACCTATATCAGCGAAACGATCAGAAAGATCAGAGAAAAAGGTTTTGTCGTACTGATGGATGACTTTGGTTCAGGCTATTCTTCTTTGAATATGCTTAAGAACATGACGGTCGACGTCATAAAGCTCGATGCGCAGTTTCTGAATATCTCCCAGGATAATGAACAGAAGGGCTTCAACATCATTGAATCGGTCGTCAATATGACTAAATCACTTGGTACCCCGATAGTTGTAGAGGGTGTTGAGACCAAGGATCAGGTGGAGTATCTTTCTGATCTAGGGTGTCAGTATATGCAGGGCTTTCATTTCTATAAACCGATGCCGTTTGAAGAATTCAGGGAACTAATTTCCGATGCGGATCTGATCGATCTCAACGGTTTTGTCTTAAAGGCCAATCAGCAGTTGCATCTAAGAGAATTCCTTGATGACAACATCTATTCGGATGTGATGCTCAACAACATCATCGGACCGGTAGCTTTCTATCTGTGGAAAGATGACAATATCGATATCATCAGATACAATGAACAGTTCTTTGAACTGGTGGGCATCAATTCCCGCGATTTCTCTAAACGCATTTTCGGCATTCAGGAGTTCATACATCCTCACGATGTCAAGAAGCTTTTCGGTATGCTGGAATATGCCAGGACCCATCACATCCTGGGATCAAAAGGTGTCGTCAGGGCTTTCAGACCGGATGGCGCCACTGTCATGATGTCACTGCAGATCTATCTGTTTGAAGAAAGAAAAGACGGTACCGTCTTCTATGTATCAGCTCACGATATCTCACAGCTCGATTTTGATTCCAGCACCTTCCCGGGCGGCTATTTCAGATGCAGCTATGATGATGAGTTCGAATTCCTTTTCATCTCGCCGAACTTTGAGAAACTGACAGGATACACTCAGGTCGAGATCTTCGATCTTTTTGACAACAAGCTGATAAACATGATCCATCCGGATGATCGTGAAAGACTGCTCAAGGAATGCCGTGATTCAGCAGGGAAAAAGACCAGTGTCGTTTCTCCGTATCGCCTGAAACACAAGAGCGAGGATTACATCTATGTTGCGGAACAGAATATGGTCTCCAATATGTACGGTTCGCTGTGCTACCAGGCCGTGGCAATAAATATCAGCGATTCGATGAAACTGAAAAACGAGATGAATATCCTGTCGAATTATCTGAATGATACGATCCTGACGCTGCATCGGGTCAACGGAGTCCTGAAATATGAAGTCATCATTGAAGATTCCTATATGAAAGATGCATTGAAGATGGATGAGATTGAGCTTCAGGATTCCCTTAATTCCGGTGAATTCTGCAAGCT
>JAFWKS010000210.1 GCA_017511325.1 Erysipelotrichaceae bacterium | reverse complement strand
TCATCAGTTATCAGTAAGCCTTTCTCATTGGATTGAAGTCCGACTGTTGTATTGACAATCTTGTCTTTTAGACCTTGAGAAATAGCTATGATCGTAGAATCAGCCGTGATCTGGACTTCATCATCCTCATAGCTGACTACTTTATCATTTTCATCAAATATTGCGATTTTAAATACTGGACCTTCTTCAGTAATTCTACTGATCTGATGACCAAAGACAAATTCACAGCCATCTAATTTTGCGTATTCAACTTCATCTTCAGATGCAGCAATACGTTTTGATCTGGCATAAAGTGTTACAGTTTTAGCACCATGACGGAAAGCGGTTCTAGCAACATCCATAGCTACATTACCCATACCAATAACTGCTACATTCTCTCCTAAATTATACGAATCAGGATGAGTAAGATAAGCTATCCCCTACTGAAACATCAATTAACGGTTATCTGTCGTATTATCATTGGAATTAAAACTCATTAGAATGTTTATTCTTTTTCTTCAGTCTCCATATTCTGTAATGCGTATCTGCATGCCTGAATAACAAAACTTGAAAAAGATACATCTTCTCCTTCAATTATTTCTTCAATCTGTTCTGCTAAATGTAGTGGAAAATTAATCGTTTTGTTTTTAGTTTCTTTTTATGTCTGATTTTAATCTGAATCCCATAAGAATACAAAGCCACATTATAACGGAACATGTACCTGATGAGCACCGCTTTTCTGTAAGGGACAATTGGTGAAACTGTCATAGTTTTATTGGATATGCAGCATGAGCAATATCCCCCTTTATCCGTTCCTGGTTGGATATAATATGTATAAATAACAGGAGGAACAATAATGGAATTCTTTGATGTATTGGAAAGCAGAAGTTCGATCAGAAAATATACCGATGAAAATTTGACGGATGAGCAGATCCGCCGCATCGTGACGGCCGGCTTAAAAGCCCCGACTGCCACCAACAAGCAGGAAATCCACATCACCGTTATCAAAAAAGGTGATCCCGTCCAGGACTCAATTCAGAAAGATCTCAATCCCGAAGCAGAGACCAGTTTCTGTTACGGTGCGCCTGTCACTTTCTACCTTTCTGCTGCTGATGATTTTGGATGGAGCGATATTGATGCCGGAATAGCTGTAGAGAATATGCATCTGGCTGCCAAGGCTTTAGGCTTGGGCAGCGTCATTCTCGGCTGCATGAAAAAGGTCGTCAACGGCAAGAAGAAACAGGAGTATGATAAGCTTCTTTGTATTCCCGAAGGCTATTCCTACAAAATTGCACTAGCTGTAGGACATGCCGATACCGAAAAGGTACCGCACAACATCGATTATGATCGGGATGTTACCGTAAAATAAAGGTTTCCATAGTATTATCACATACGGCTGAAGCAGAAAAGTCTGAAGCAAGCGTAATTCTGGAAGACAACCTGGGATCATGGAATGCCTGTAAACTAATCCGTTATCTGTTGTAAAGAATGTATCATATGACCCCACCCATCTGATACATTTATGTTCCAGGGCCTATGTTTCATATGGATGCCTTTTGAAACATGAATTGGCATGTATACTTGGGGTATCCACCTATTGAAACATCTCATGAAAAACACAATCATCCGGTTGATGATAAGTATATAAAAATGCGGATCCAGTTTATTCTGGTTGGTTGATTCCGTATTTTCTGCTGTCAGAAGATATTTAGTTTTTGCAGATGTGATATCAGAAGGAGCTCGCTATAAAAAACATCGATGTCAAGCACCGATGTTTTTATTGTATCGTAAACTATCGTGGATTTGACCCCACAGGTTAAACTAGCCTGTGGGTATTTTCTATACCCAGGTTGAACTTCCGTGTGGGTGGCAGATTATTTTGATATCTTCATTTAATAAATGTTTCTTTTTAGTTTTCTCAGTGTTTATTCAATACCTGTTACAGGTATTCTATAATTCGGATCAGCTGGAGCAGGTCTGTTTATTACCAAGGTTACATCTACAGCAGGAGCACGCACATCATCGAACATGGCTGTAAGTGTATGCTCACCTACTGATAGAGTCTGAAGATATGAAGCCTTCAGTGTGATCTCTACCGATCCGGCTGCAGCTGTATAGTCTTCATCTTTTGTGAGTTTCTTTCCATCTACATTAAGCTGATAAAATAAACTGAATGTCTTATAATCGTTTACGTTACGTTCGAAGACAATTCTCTGATCCGAAGAACTTCCTTTTGTCCAGGTACTTGTGCTTCCTCCAACAGGTGCATATACTACAACGGTCTTAGCTTCCAGGACTTCTTCATCATCGATCAATTTCTTTAATGTTTCATCAGGAATTACGCCTTTCTGAGCATCTGTAAGAGCTTCATAGACTGCCCTGGCTGATTCAATGGTATCCTTATGCTCAACAGTTACATCCTGTGGTTCAGGAAGCAGATTAATCAAGTCAATAACGGAATTTGCAGGCTGTAAAATCGTGTATTCTACATAAGCTGTCTTTGCGCCTTCACCTGTTCCTAGTGTGATGCAAGCCTTATAGTCTCCTGCCTCTTCAGGAGCAGTTTCTGTTGCATCTCCATAAGTATCGCCAGACTTTTCCTGATACATGACCTTTGCATCGCCCTGAATGCAATTACCATCAGTTATCACCGCATTCGGATCTTTGCCGTCATCAAATGCCATATGTAATGGAGCAGAAATAGTGAGTGTAGCTGTATTGTTTGGCAAATTACAGTTTAATTCCGAGCATGTTGCCGTGATGGTATTACCGCTTGCTGAATATGTGAAACTGTGTAAATGCTTTTTGAATTCAACATACTTGAATCCAAGTGTTTGACCTTCCGAACTGATATTGATCGGCGTATGATCTCCTGTATGTTCTACATTATCCCAGCCTTTTCCAAGAACGGCGTTTTTAACTGTGCCGCTGATTGCTGCTACATCTCCGCCGGCAGTCAATTCGGCACCTGAACTGATGGTGACTGATTGCTCTCCACCAACTTTAACACCATATGTTGATACGTATGTAACACCATGATTATTACCGGAAGAAACAACTATGCCGCCTTCGATTGTAAGGTTTTTAGCTGAATTGATGCCATAACAAGCATATCCATAAGCGCTCGAAGTCACTGTGCCGCTTTTGATCGTTATATTATTTCCGGAATAAATACCGGAACTGTTAGCTCCAGAAGCATCTGATGTCACTGTACTTTCTTCTATTTGTAGATCACCAGCTACATCAATGCCTGCATTAAACGAGCTATACTCTGTGGTAACATTCAGTTGTCCTTTACCTGAAACAGTAAGCTTTGCGTTGGAATTGGTTGAAAAAATTCCGTATTCAATATTATTACCAGTTATAGTGTTGGCCGTGTTTTCTGCCAGTATTATATTCAGTGCATCTGATCCGCTGTAATATATTCCGGCTTTAGTATCACTTTTTCCAGTCGTTATGTTTGCACCGTTCAAAGTCAATGTGGCTGCGGTTTCACCATTCTTAGGTGTATAGCTAACAGTCGCGCCAGCATCGGCAGCACCAAGTACATCGTTCATGTTGTCTCTGGTTACCTGTGTATTGTTGACCCAGAGCGGATAGAAGTATGTTTTCCAAACGAGTGTCTTGCCATTAAGTTTAACCGACAAATCGTCTGCTTCAAAAGCTGTTTCTCCATCATACAGTTTCATAGTGCATGCATCGATATAATCGATTGCTGTTGTTTTAGATTCATCAAACGCAACCTTACCAATTGTCAGTGTCTGATTTTCAGCTCCCGGTTTAAAAGTAACCGTAGTCAGATTGTTGCAATGCATAAATACACTATTTCCAATGCTTGTTACACTTGATGGAATAACGATCTCCTTCAGTGCTGTACAATCGAGAAATGCGTTATGGCCTATATTTGTAATTTTATCTCCTATAACAATGCCGGTAATACTGTCTGCAGAACCATACCAGGGAGTCTCACCCTGAAAATCCTGCATATTGCCATCACCGCTTATATGCAAGGTTTTACTAGTATTTTCTGTGGTCAGCCATGCCCTAACATAGCCTGGATGTGGGCTTCCAATCAGCCAAGGGGAATCTTCTGTGCCATCTCCTCCCCAATCTGCTGCATACGTCGTCCTGCTCAAAATCGGCAGTATGCTGATCGTGATCATTATCATCAACAATACTTTTATTACTCTGTTTCTCATAATCATTATCCCCTCCAAAACGCTTTTCTGTAATCAATATAAATTTATACGGTATCTTACGATAGTTTGGCTATCATATACTACTGCAAGTGAAATCAAACAATAAAAGAAACTTCCTGTCTGATTAATTTATTCTGATCTGTCATATGTCTGCCAAATCAATTCAGTAGCTTTGTGCTTATATTTATTATAAGTTTTTTAAGTATTATTTCGCTATTTAATAACACTTAAGGCATTCATCATTAATCTGCCCTCTCACAAATCTCTATCGTATAAAACAATGAATAAGATAATATTATAAGTCTTATAATGAAAGTAGAGG
>JAFWKS010000209.1 GCA_017511325.1 Erysipelotrichaceae bacterium | reverse complement strand
GCCGATCGATGCTTTGAAACTGGATATGACCTTTATCAGAAATGCCTTTGGTGAAAACAAAGATGTCCGCATGATCGAGCTGATCATCGACATTGCCGACTACCTCCGTGTACCTGTTGTTGCCGAAGGCGTGGAGACCATCGAACAGATGACGACCCTTAAGGCTTTAGGCTGCGATCTAGTTCAGGGCTACTACTTCTCTAAACCTGTACCGCCTGAAGAATTTGAACGCTTCCTGATCGAGAGAAAAGATCAGAATTCAGAATTCAAGAATGATAAAAACAAGTCATACATCAACATCACCAAGGCATTGACCGGTGATTTTGAAGACATCTATTACATTGATACCGTGACCGATTACTACCTGAAATTCTATTCCGGACCAAATCTGGAACTGGAAATCGCGGCAGGCGGAGACAGTTTCTTTGTAGAACAGGAAAAACTTCTCAAGGATGTCTGCGAAGAAGATGTAGGCAAACTTAAGGAAGCCCTGAGCAAGGAGAACCTGCATAAGTATCTGAGCAACGGGGAAGATCTTTCATTGCTGTTCAATATGAAACAGGGTGACAAGATCGTACCGCATCGTTTGCAGACGGTCAGGACCCGCAATAACGACCGGCAGCATATCGTTGTCGGTATCAGACAGGAAAGAGAATAAGCTGATAAACAGCTGACCTATTCAAGGAGAAAACAAATATGATAATTCAGAGTAAAAATGTCTATTTTGAAGAAAAACTTCAGCCAAAGCAGATCGAGATCAGAAAAGACAGGATCGTCGGTGTCTATCCTTATGACCTGTTCAAGGCGGATGTCGACTACAAAGATCTGATCGTCATGCCTGGACTGATCGATATCCACAATCATGGCTACAACGGGCTTGAATCAAATACCGCAACCAGAAAATGGCTGAAGGAATGGACTAATTATCTGCCAAGCGAAGGTGTCACTTCTACACTGGCGACTATATCTTCTTTCCCAAAGGAAGGCTTGCTGAAGGCTTTGAAGAACATCGGCGAATTCATTGATAAAGACAACAAGAGCGGAACGCATATCCTTGGTGTCTATGAAGAAGGGCCGTTCATCTGTTCAGGCAAGGAAAGAGGCGCTCAGAACCTGGATTATCAGATCATTCCTGACAAAAGCGTTATCGATGAATTCAATGACGCATGTCATGGTCATCTGATCTATGTCATGATCGCTCCGGAGATGCTGGAGGGAGACTACAGCGTCATCGATTATTGCGTATCCAAAGGCATGAAGGTCGCTTTGGGACATACCGGAGCGAGCTTCGATATCTGTGCTGAAGCGATAAAGCATGGAGCCATCTCCTTCACTCACACCTATAACGGCATGAAAGGCCTGCATCATCGTGAACCTGGTGTCGTCGGTGCGGCGATGTATTTCGATCAGTGCTATACGGAGTGCATCTGTGACGGCATCCATGTCAACAGATATGCAGCCAACATCCTGGCCAAGAACAAGGGCAAAGACAAGTTCATCCTGATCACTGACTCAGTCAATATCAAAGGTCTTAAGCCAGGTATATATCACTTCAACAAGAAGAACCGCACGACCACGATAACCAAAGAGGGTGTCGGCTATATCACCGGTACAAATACATTGGCCGGTTCATGTCACAAACTTAATCACATCCTTGATTTTGCGATCAATGAAGCGAAGATCGATCCTGTAACAGCATTAAATGGCGCAACCATCAATCCGATGAGGATGCTGGGGATAAATGACCGCGGTCTGATCAAAGAAAACTGCAAAGCTGATCTTGCTGTATTCGACAAACGATTCAACAACAAGGCTACATATATCGATGGAAAGTTATTCGAGGTGAAATAGTATGGTAAATCTGAATGGTATCGTAACAGAAACAAGAAATGAAAAAACAAAAGAGATCGATCTGTTAAGTGTTGAAGAGATCTTGAAGATCATGAATGAAGAAGATCTCAATGTTGTAGCGGCAATCAAAAACGCCATCCCGCAGATCGAAGCGCTGATCAATGAAACGATCAAAGCGTACAAAAACGGTGGAAGGATCATTTATATCGGTGCCGGTACTTCGGGAAGAATGGGACTGATGGATGCGGTCGAAGTAGTACCTACCTTCAATTCGGAACGCTTTGTCGGACTGATCGCCGGAGGCGACATGGCTTTCGTCAAGGCTGTCGAAGGTGCTGAAGATTCCAAGG
>JAFWKS010000208.1 GCA_017511325.1 Erysipelotrichaceae bacterium | reverse complement strand
GGTTAGATCCAAATGACCTGATCTACAAAATATTCAACCTTTTAAAATCTAAAATTCTAAAATTCTGCATATGAACAGGAGAGCCTATGATGTTTCACGTGAAACATTTCTGAAATGTGTTCATATTCGAAATGCATTAGTTGATATATTTATGCAAATATTTTTAGTTATATTGTTTCACGTGAAACATATTAGTTGGTTGCATGTATAGATTAAAACTGTATGAGTGAAGGGACATGATTCATTTCCAAATAATAATTCTTATGTCAGGCTGCTTCATTATATAAAATAAAGCAAAAACAAAAGGAATAAGAATTTGTATACAATGATTTTTAAAAAATAATGAATCAAAATGAAATTTTTTCAAAAGGAACATAGAAAGTCGAATTTTCTTGTTCAAATTAGATTTAGTAAAATATTATTGTATTTTATGTTTAAAAAATTTAGTTTTCAATAAATTAAAAAGTAATTAAATCTATCTTACGGTTTTCATAACATAATAGATCATATAAAAGCAAAGCCATCATCCAGAATATGATCAAAGCCAAATAATTATGAATATAAATGTCATATTTATAAAAAAAGAGCAAAAACAAAAACAAATCAGATGAACAGAAGACATAATTTATGTATTATGTAAATCATTCAATTTTTGTTTCCGGTCTCTTTATCTCATATCCGTAAAACAATCAGCCAAAATCACACAGGCTGAAACAACAGTCCGGACCGCACAGAACATAAAATTTCCTGCCAGACTTGTTTTTGATCTAAAAAAGCCTCTATCTCATGTGTTGAGACAGAGGCCTATTGATAAAAACCATGGTTTTATCTATATACTACTTCAAATTCCTCGCAAACCACTTTTATATTCTCATTAAATTTCAAATTCACAGAAGAAAGTTCATCAGTGAGGAATTCTTCATGGACCTTACGCCAATACTCCAGGGAGCGGTCGCCTTCGCCTTCTTTAAACGCATGTTCCTCAGAAACCTTATTGTATTCAGTAACATATACCTTCAGTGTTTTAATAATACAGACTGCTTCATCACCGGAGTTCAAAATAATGCTGTAACTTCCGGCCTGCGGAAGCGGTTCGTTTTCTATCTGATACAGATCATATGCTGAACAGGTCGCTGTCTTGATGCCTTGTTTAACCAGTTCCGCAAGCTTATCCGGGGCATCTCCGAATGCCCAGGCTTCATATGATCCGGAAAGACCTGATCTCTGCCACATTTCTTCTGCATTCATATAAACATTCACCCTGCTAAAAGCTTAAAAAGTATAGGGATCAAAAGGTTCCCAATCTGATCCAGATACATGTTTTACACTCAAAGTAACGGTTTCATTACTGTATACTTCGTACGTTTCCTGATCATATACCGAGATCTCCGCGACGATCTTATGAATGCTTTCAAGAGAGTCGATCCCTACAGCCTGCAGGTCGGAGAGAAGCCAGTATACATTGGTATAAACGCTTTTTCCTGCAGGAAGAAACGCGGCCCAGAATGGATCTGCTTCAGCATCATTAATAAAACATCCGTCTATGGAAATAATAATATCTTTATCCGTTTTGTTGCTTAAATATACGCTCATCTCCACGTCATCATAATCACCCTCCGAGAACGAAGTGCCTATGAAGTCAACATAATCATTTGAAACGATCCTGACATCGGTTTCTTCGTCCTTCCGGGTTACATAATATGCCTTTTCTTCTCCTTCCGGACAGACTGTGAATTGAGCCTGGCTCAGCATGGAATAGCTTTCTTTATCAAGAATAAAGAATCTGCCTTCTATGATCACCGGAGTTTCTATATCATACTCCTTATAATCCATATACCATGTTGCCGTAGCATCCGAAGCGGCACCCGGTTCGACCTCCGCCTGGAAAAGCGGTATGG
>JAFWKS010000207.1 GCA_017511325.1 Erysipelotrichaceae bacterium | reverse complement strand
GTAAAAAGATTAGAAAGGGTTGCAACAGCAATCTAACAAAGTCAAGATGGGGCTCAATCCATCTTTTCTTATAGCCTCATAATAAAGAGCAAAAAAATATAATTCAAGTGTTTTCTTTAAAAATCCGTTGTTACGGACTGGAACTTTTGTTTGTTTTTGTGCCAAAATATAAGCGTATACTTATTGTATCCATGGCAACTTTCTCAAATGCACTTCAGAATTTACTTGACAGAACCGGTATGAAAAGAGCCGAACTTTTTAGAGTGCTCAGGAAAAGAGGCGCTGCTGTATCGAGGTCTACGCTATACGAATATTTAGCCGGTTCACAGGTGCCATCTGCTGATAAGGCACAGGAAATACTCGAAGCTCTGCACATCGAATATACGCTTGAACAACTGTATTACATGCTTAGCGAATCACAGACAGAAAGATCTACCGTCATCGCCAACCGTTATGAAAAGGGACTTGTTTTATCTGGCGGACACAAGATAAGATTACGCAACTGTTCCTCAAGAATTGGATCCGATGAAGATATTGAAAAAGCGTTAAGGGTGAGGATAGATGAAACAGCTGAAAGTTTCAATGATTATCTAACAAAACTCATAAAAAAAGACATAGATGAACAAATATTGGAAAGGAAGAGAAAATGAACAAATTAGACGAAACAATATGTCTTGCGTTCTTTAATCGTAAAGGAGGCACAGGCAAATCCTGCACTAGCATTTCGCTTGCGTGGACGTACGCTCAAAAGGGTTACAAAACCTTGATTATTGATATGGATGGACAGGGCAGTAGTTCAAATGTGCTTGGTTTTAATAGATCCGTGAAGAATGTTCCGGAGATATCTATGAAGAATATAAACAAGATTTCAAGGGAACTCAGGAAAGAAAGATTTGGTCAAGAACAAGAGGAAGAATACGTAGTTGATGACCTATTCGGCGAACCAAAAAATATAGAAATGGTGTCGTCTGAATATACAGGATGCTATGACTTGCTTGAGTGTGTAATCAATGGTGTGCCACTCGATGAGAAAACTATAATGAGCGCAATAGTTACACCGAAATATAAGGTCCCATTGCCCACAACGGGCGAATCGAGAGATGCGCTTACCTTAGAAGATCTTACTTCTCCGGAAGAAAGTCTGGTTGAAATGAATTTTAGTTTGTTACCAAGTTCGGACGAACTTGTCGATATCGAGATGTATATGCTCGCTAACAATGGCGTAAAAGATAAAGCATATATACTAAAAAAAGTAATAGATGCTATTAAAAAACTGAAGGTCTTTGACCTAATCCTTCTCGACGTCGGACCTTCGTTGGGCTTCCTTAGCCTGAACGCCATTACGGCGGCTGACGGTAGCATAATCTGTTCAACTCTCGATCAGCAGTCAATTTTCTCGATTTGCAAGGCCAAGAGGAATTTCAGAGACATTAAAAGGCTGGATCCTAATCAAACCGGAATACTCGGCGTTCTGTTGACAATAGATGAGCCACGAGCGGTGATCAGGCCAATCATCCTGGATAAGATCAAAAACACACTTAATCTTTATCTTTTCCATAATACTGTTCCGCGATCAACAAACGCTCCTAAAGCGATGACGGTGGGAATAGCCTTCCCGCAAATCGACGGAAAGGCCAGAGTGGCATATGACAACATTGCTGATGAAATCCTGGAAAGATATAAAGTTGTTAAAGCTTGGGAAAAACATCGTGGTGAAATTGTAGAAAAACGTATCGAAGAAATCAAAAAAGATGAATTTCTGATGGCGATCATAGATAAAGAAACAGACAAAAGGACGGACGAGTATCTTAAAGATGCAGGAAGAAGCAGAGAAGATGTAGACGAAGAAGTATTAGATAAAATCAGGTCCTCGTTTGAAAAAGATGTGATAATGGAAAGAATCAGGAAAGAATATGATCAGGGAACGCTCTGTGATTACATGACAAACAGATATAAAGGAGAGGAAGAATAATGGCAGGAGTAATAGACAAAACTTTCGAAAAATCATTTGACTTGGATGGGGTTATTGAAGAGGTTGATACGTCCGAATATATATCCCGGATCCCGCTTAAGATGATAAAGCCCAGAGAAGTAAATGAATATTCAAAGGGCAAAATAGCTGAACTGGCTCAAAGCATTAAGGATGCCGGCATGCTGATAAATCCGATCACTGTATATGTGAATCCGGATAAGACAGATAAGATCCACCGCTATATTATCTCCTCTGGAGAACGCCGTTTTAGGGCCTATAATCTTCTTCTGAGCGAGGCAAAGAAAAACAAGGACAAAGAGGCTATAGCCAAGTATTCGTACATCCAGGGGCATATCCTGAGCGCCGACGAGCAGACGAGAGAAGATGTTATTTACAGAGTGGCAAATGATACCGCAAGGCAGGAAGGTGTATACGAAAGAGTCGTCAGGTTACACCTGAATAATGATACGTTTAAGGATCTTGAAAAGAGAAGAGAATATGTCCAAATGATCTATGGGCAGGACGGTTTAAAGAGATATGAAGGGGGATCTCTTAGCCCAAAATTCAATCTAGCCGACCTCAGAAAATATGGGGCAAAGCTCTTTGCGAAGCAGTATCCTGAATCGGAAATTTCTTCAAACACGGTAGAAAAATATATCCTTTATGTCTACAATTCGTCCAAAGAATTGATTGATGCTATACTTGATGATAAGGTCGCATTACGAGACGGAATAAGGATGTCGGGCCTTGAAAAAGAAACTCAGAGAGCAATGCTCGAGGAGATGAAAGAAGGAAAAACAATAGGGGAGTTATTAAAGCCTTACATATCTCTCAAAACCCCAGCGGCAGTGAATACATCTTCTGTACCCGTGATCAAGGATGAACTGTCCAGTGTCGGCAGAGGGCTTATAAAAGTATTGGACAAATCAGATCTTGAGAGTATAAATAGAAGAGATCTTAACGGCAATCAGAAGGAATATTTAAAGCAGGTAGAAAGAATTTTAAAGGCCATAAATACCCTTAAAATGATGCCTGAAAAGTGAGAACAAAATTTTGGGAAACGCGTTTCCCAAAATTAGGAAAAACTCAAAAAAGCCTTATTTTAAAGGCTTTTTTTAACTTTGGCCTTTCCAACCCATCAAAAAATGCAAAAATTTTTAAAAAATTATTTTAATCAAAAAATCGATCAAAAAATCAGCGCCTTTTTCGTTTTTTGTGGAATATACGTCAGCTTAATCAGTTAGCTTATATGTTTTGTTTTCTACTCCATGTCGCATATTCAAACACAATATTCTTCCAGTTCCTCTTCGGGCTTGCCCTCCCTGATCAGTTTCCTGATCAGCCGGTAAAGGTTGCTTTTAGCTTTTTCGGCAGTGCGGTGTTCTTCCTTATATGCCTGAGAGTTTCTTCTGGCATCTGCCTTCAAATTTGCCAGTTCGACAGGATCACAGCCTTCCTTGTATTTTTCCATCTTCCAATACAAAGACCTGATCAGCGAATCTTTAAGCAGCATTTCATCTTCGGCTTTCAGCTTTTGCTTCCTTGCCTTTCTGTCAGTTACCAGGTATACGGTCGGATATTCCTCAACTCTGTTTTCCTTCAGTTCATTTCTTTTGAATGAGCTGCACTCTTTGGCCACGATTATCCCGACGTAGGCGGGCGTTTCATTCCTGATGTATTCTATATCTTTCAAGAGATCTTCGTGTATTACAAGGTAGTTATAGTGACCGTAGAACGAAAGTTTGGCGTCTGATTTGAAATCAGCAAGGGAAACCTTGATCTCGTAACATTTAAAAAGGCCATGAGAATCCATGGTCAAAAAATCTACGTGTTCGTCGGCCTTGCCCTGATGGAAGAAGCCAATGGTTACTTCCTGGCAGCCGTAGATGCGAAGGGCTTTTGTTTCTTCCGAAAGAGCGTTTTCGATAAGTAGTGTTTTTGCTGTTTTTGACATAAAATGTTTAGCTTTTTGTGTAGTCTATAACGTGTACGTTTAAGTGGTTCTGTAGGGCCAGATCGATCATTGATTTTGTGCCTCTTGAATTGCCATCCCAGAAAGCAATAAGTATATCTGCCGCTTCGGCCATCTGCTTATTCCTGATCGGGCCTGCGGCTTTGCCGTATTGATCCCAGTCAGGTAAAAATCGAGTAACAGGAAAACCTTTTTTGGCGGCATATCTTTCTCCAAGACTGTCAGCACCTTTGGCTCCGCCTGAAATGACCGTTACATTTTTGAATCCAAGCAGGACCTTATCACAAGAAAATTCCAATAGATCATAATTATCGAAATATCTTGTTCCTGCAATTATTACACTTACCATAAGTTTAATAGTTTTCAACCACTAATTTCGACTAGCCTTATTTTTTTCGATCAAGATCGCGTTTTTTACTGTATTCCTTTTCCCATTCCCTGACGAAGTCTGTGAATGTTTGATCATCAACACCAAACAAAGATATGAGAACTCTGTTGTCGTGAGTGGTCTTGGCGATTTCACCAAATGATTTTTCTGGATATATTGTTAATTTGACTAATTTGGGATCATCCTTTCCGATCAGGAAATCAGCCAGGACTCCGTCTTTATTTATGCGATATATTTTTAAAACCTCTTCGTATTTAACCGGCTTTTCTCTGTCTACAAATAATGCGAACATAAATGCAGCCGAGTTGGCTTTCAGGATTACAAATTCCGGTTCAATGACGCTTCCCATCTGCAGGAGCAGGTAAATAGCGTACAGACATTCTTCGAACGTTTTCCCTTCCAGAAACCTGGCACTGGCCCTTTCAGGCGATGATTTTATATTTTCGATCTTGTTGTTTTTCATTTTCTTTCTTTTTTAATGTGGAGCGGACAGTCGGATTCGAACCGGCATCTTCTGCGTGGAGGACAGAGGTCCTGCCTTTGGACGATATCCGCATTTGGCTTTGTTGGGATGCTCTTGTCAGGATTTGAACCTGAAACTTTCAGGCGGCGCGTAATATAAGGGGGAAAAATATGAGCAATCATAACACCGCGTGAATATTATGCTTTTTTGAACTACAAGAGCATAGGGCGGTCCGACACTGGGTTCTTTCAAGACAATGGTGATGCCGGGCCTGATTGTAGTTGGCTGGTCTTATCGTATCCGGTTTTGTGTGGTTACGGCGGACTTACCGCAGGTTTTCGGCAACGGCCTTTGCGTCCCGGGGAATCTCGGGATTCGGACTTAAGCGAAAGCCTGTATATCTGCAACACATTGCCTTCTTCAATAATAGGCATCTGTGTTTGCATTTAAGATGGTGCCTTTTGAGG
>JAFWKS010000206.1 GCA_017511325.1 Erysipelotrichaceae bacterium | reverse complement strand
TGACATCCATTTTCTTTATCCTGTCGGAGTCAATATTCAGAACAGCTGTGATAAAATCATCGTAAGTAGACATCGTCTACGCCTCCTTTCTTGTAAGTGGTTGTGTGATGACACCATTATAAAGAAAAGAGGCTTTTCTTCAGCCTCCTTATAAACCGCATGAATGATTATGAAATGACCACAGAATGTTTAAAGCCTTAGCACAGCACAAAACGTTTACAGGGTCAGCCACACCACAAAAGTATTTAGGGATCCTCTTTTTTCAGCTCAGAAAATATTTAAGATTCTCAATAGGAACAGGCTTTGAATATTTATAGCCCTGCAGATAAGTTGCCGACATATCCTTGCACATCTTCTCATCAGAATCTTTTTCGACGCCCTCATAGAGAACGGAATAATTCATATTCGAAAACATTCCGGCCAGATTAGCTACCATCTTCCTGTATCTTTCTTCTGAACCGGAAGCCATGACCAGTGATCTGTCGAACTTTATGATGTCAAAAGGCAATTCCATGATCCTTTCCATATTTGAATAGCCCGTACCAAAATCATCCAGATAAAAACGGATGCCTTCTTTCTTTAATTCGCTGATCTTCTGTTTCATCAGGATAAAGTCTCCTTCGTTTTGAGACTCTGTAAGTTCAATAGCGATCTTGTCCGCTGGAACACCGCTGTTTCTGATGATATCCATGATACTGCCACAGAAATTATTATCCTTAAGTTCAAGAGCGGATACGTTGATGGAGATGCGTCTGATATCGAATCCTTCTTCATCAAGCACTTTAAGAGCTTTGCAGGCCTTATGGATAATAATCTGTGTGAGCATATGGATGTAGCTGTGTTCCTCAGCCAGATGAATAAACTTATCGGGATATACGATCCCTGCTTTCTTAAGATCAAGACGCATCAGGACTTCCGCTGTATCGTATCTTTCAGTCTTGACATTGAGCACAGGCTGGCAATAGACCAGTACACGCGGATCGTTAAGATTTTCATTATAATTGATATCCGCCAGTTCTGTGACGATATATTCTATGTCTTCAAAATCCTTCACATCGTTCGCATCCACTCTGTGAATAGAATTATCAGGCATCGTTTTATGAATGTTCTCTATATAATTGACATAGTTGTTGTTTTTACTGATCTCATCGACTGCCTCGCCTATTACGACCTTATAAGTAAATCTTTCGAATATCGCATTAGATTCATCAACGACGTTCTGTGAACACTTTTCATAATCCCGATTATCTTTCTTCAGGAAAAACAGGATCATATGGCCTTTACTGACTTTGAAAAGGCTTCCCTTCTTGACAAGCCTGTATGTCATCTGCCTTATGCTGGCCTGTATGTCTTCAGGTATTTCCTTTCCTCCCTCTTCGATCTCTTTCAGATAGAGGCTCATGAAAACAAAATCCTGTTTATTTTTATAACAAGAGCTTACATAATCCAGCATCGCGTTGATGTCGTTTGTACCAAGTTCTATGTCGTATGGATCTGAATGCAGAACATACATCACGGCGATTGCAGGAAGCATCAATGATGCGACCGTATATGATGCCTTATTGTTTATACCCTGAAAGATCAGGATCAGCATAGACACCGCAATGGTGCAATAGAAACCAAACATGACACGATGAAACAGCATTTTTCTGATTCTGGCAAGAAGTATGAACGACATCAGGATAAAACAAACATAGCCATACATAAAAATACCGCGTCTGATGAAGGAGATGCCTCTTTCATCGACCACGAACGTCAGTCCCTGCATCGTAACGATGCTGTCCCAGAGGAAGACTGTAAAAAACAGCAGATTTGCGATCCTTAGGAAAATGCGGTCCTTTTCATAATGCGTAACTTCGCAAATGTAGGCGATATAGTAAACAAATGTCAGCAGAATCAGAAAATGAAAAGCCAGTCGGATCCAGTTTGCCACTACTTCATATCCCTGTTTAAACGCAAGCTGATAGAAAACTACATTCAGGAAGGCTGAAGAAAAAAGAAGCACAACAACGCATAGAAACAGTTTTGAGCTTCTCGTTTTGGAAAAATAAGAAAAGAAAACCAGTATCATCATCACCATGCATACCGCCATGACAACGATATCACCTACCGGCGAATACTCATTTAAATGAAAATACCCATTCATCAGCAGATATGTCCGTTCCTTTCACCTGCAAATTTCGACATAAAATCATCACTAATGACTATAATCTCTATACAGAATTATACAATAACAAAAACCAGATATCATATTTTGTTTTTTTCACTATTTTTTTATATTTATCAGCTGTTTTTCCTGATCAGATCAGGTCTTTGCTTATAGATCCTTTTCTTATCTTCATACATAAGCTCATCAGACCTCACAAAGATATCGTGGATGTTCTTGGTTCCATCGGAATAAACGGCTCCCATTGCAAGTGAGACACTGTCGTCTTTTTCCATGGCTTCTTTTAAGGTCTCAACTTTTCTATGGAACAATTCTTCAGGCATATCTGGCAGGATGACCATGAATTCATCTCCACCGGCGCGGTAGACATCACTCTTTCTGAAAACTGATTTCAAAAGGTTGGAAGCTTTGATCAGCAGTTTGTCTCCTTCAGTATGTCCATAGTTATCATTGACAGCTTTTAAGCCGTTAAGATCAAGATTGATCAGACCAAACGGTCTTCCTTCCAGATTCTTGACCATCTCAGACATCTCGTTGCGATTATAGATATCAGTCAAGGTATCGACCTTGCTCAAAGCTTCAAGCTGATTCATCATCAAATGGTTGGAGATCTGAGTGCTTAAGAAGAAACCCATCAGTTCTACCAGTTCCTTCGTC
>JAFWKS010000205.1 GCA_017511325.1 Erysipelotrichaceae bacterium | reverse complement strand
CATCGGCATCGTCAATGGCCTTTCTGAGCCGGCCGATATTCTCTTTAATCCCTTTATTCTCAGGTTTGATCAGATTTAACATGTCCTTCACCTTCTTTCATATGATCTGAGCAGTTTTTCATAGATGTCAAGATCAGCGTCCTTGAAGACATTGAAGATGACATCGATCTTATGATCTGCTTCCTTTTTAAACGCCTGAACTGTTTCGATCGCGATCTTGGCTGCAAGCAGATTCGGGAAGTGGAATTCTCCTGTCGAGATGCAACAGAAGGCAATACTTTTCAAACCGTTTTCTACGGCAATATTCAGACAGGAACGGTAACACGATTTGAGCAGTTTCTCATCTTCCTGCCGCACCCTATCATAGATGATCGGACCCACGGTATGGATCACATAGCTGCAAGGGAGATCGTAGGCCGGAGTGATCTTCGCCTTGCCGGTCTCTTCCTCATGTCCCTGCATGGCCATGATCCTTGCGCAATGATTTCTTAAACGGATGCCCGCATACGTATGGATGCAGTTATCGATGCAGCTGTGGCAAGGGACATAACAGCCGGTCATGCCGCTGTTTGCCGCGTTGACGATCGCATCGCATTTCAGTGTCGTGATATCGCCTTGCCAAAGATAGACCCCCTCTTCAAACGGTTCAAGATCTTTATAATCCGTGATGCCCTTTTCTCTAATCGCTTCTTTCAGATAGGCATCCTGAACGTCCAGAAAATCCTCACTGATCTCTTTCGGCAAACGGATATTCATCAAAGAACGCAGCAGCTGTTTCTGTTCATCCGTATTCTCAGGGATCGCGATCTTTTTGAACCGCTCTTCCTCATTAAGAAGATAACGGATCAGATATTCTCTTCTTTCTTTCTGTTCCATTCTATATTCTCTTCTCCTTGCTGAAACGGTGGACCTTTGCACCCTTGTCTTTCTGAACGCCTCTAGCATATCTGATCTCCGGATAACCGAAACCGACGATCAGTCCGGTATAGTGATCCGCAGGGATATTCAGCATCTTTCTGGCTTCCGGCGCGAGTTCATTGAGTACTTCCGCCGCATAGGACATGATGATCGTTCCTAAGCCGAAGGCATTGCACAACAGTTCAAAATAAGCGGTCGCGATGATGCAGTCTGCCTTGGCATCTTCGCCCCATTTGCCTGAACATTTGCTGTGGGCAATAAAAAGATGCGGTGCCCCGCAAAACAGCAGGTCATCTTTGCGGATGCTGCCCTCAGACTCCTTCATCTTCTTATAAAAGAAATCGGAAAAACTGTGCGTATGAATGTGCTTTGATGCCTTTTCTTCCATGACCGGATAGGCCTTATTCCATATTTCCTTGACTCTGTCCATATCATCGATAATCGTATATTCCACACCCATCGCATTGCCTCCAGTCGGCGCATTGTTCATTACCCTCAGGATGCGGTCCAGGATCGCAGGGTCCACATTCTTTTTCAGATAACGGCGGCAAGACCGGCGATTGGAAACAAGGCTCTCCATATACTCGCCCATCTGTTCCGGCACCGGTTCAAGAGAATCAGAAGGATCCTTGCCAAAGATCGATATGGCCGCTTGCGGACATACCGCCAGGCAATGCTGACACTTCCAGCAGCCCTTCCAGCCGAAACGCTCGAAGGGTTTCATTTCCGGATAACCGTCTTTGCCAAAACGCAAGACCATACCGGCGCAGGTATTGATGCACCGGCCACAGCGGATACACTGATCCTTATCGACCTTGAAGTGTGTTCTTTCTTCCATTCCCATTTCTTATCTATCCTCTTTTCAGATATGCAGACATATTCTCTGCCAGCTTTCTGATGATGTTTCTTCCATAGCTGTCATCACCATTCAGCAAAACATTCCAGTAATCGCTGGCAATGATATTCATCTGAGAAAAAGTGAAATACTTGTTCAGACGGTCGATCGCCGCGCTGCCGCCTTCCCGCCAGACGCTCACGACGGCTGCTGCCGCCTTGCCTTTGAGAAGCTGCCCATAATTTGCGGCGGCATAGAATACTCTATCCAATAAAGCACAAAGCGCGCCATTGGGGCCGGCAAAATAGACCGGCGAACCGACGATCACGCCATCGGCCTCCAGAATCTTTTCGATCAGTTCATTGCATTTGTCGTCATTAAAAACACAGCGATGGCTCTTCATACAGCCATCACACCCCTGGCAGCCCCGAACCGGTTCATGGCCAAGTTCAAAACGGATCACTTCGATCCCTTCGGATAAAAAGACTTCCTCAGCCAGTGATAAAGCTTCAGCGGTATGACCGCCTTGATGCGGACTGCCGTTAATCAGCAATACTTTCATTCATTTACCTCGATCACGATCTTCCCATCGATCTTGTGATTATCCATATCGTATTATGTTTCGCTGATCTT
>JAFWKS010000204.1 GCA_017511325.1 Erysipelotrichaceae bacterium | reverse complement strand
TTATCAGTGTCTTCGATCATATTATACCTTATCCTGATTTCCTGCAGGAACCACGAATATTCATATAAAACGGGCAATGTGAATTCCTTGTTACTTCCGAACAGGAAATCAAGCAGATCGTTCTTATGCTATCTGCTGATTCTTTTTCTTCCAAATAATTTGTCATGTGTTTTTTTGGCCTTCTGTTCTTTATGGCACAAAACATGTAATGTTAGTATAATCTTTAGAAATGTATATCGCTGTTTTGAGATAACATTATTATGAGGTATTGATTTGAAAACAAAAGAGGTTCCTTTAATTTCTGTTATTGTTCCTGTCTTCAATATTGAAGACTATATTGAACGTTGCCTAAACAGCCTTCAGGCACAAACGATGAAAGATATTGAAATAATCGTAATCGACGATGGTTCCACGGACAGCTCTGGAAAGATATGTGATAAATTTGCAGAAGAGGATCCTCGTTTCAAAATAATTCATAAAGACAACGAAGGTCTTTCTGCCGCAAGAAATGACGGGCTTGATATATCTAAAGGCAAATACATTATGTTTGTCGACGGAGACGACTGGGTGGAACCAGAATTCTGTGAAGCACCATATAGCATTGCTGAAGAAACTGATGCGGAAATTGTAATATTTGAATGGGCCAATCATAACAACGATGATCATAAAACATTAAGATGGTTCAGCAACATTCCATTTAGAGGTTTTACAGAAAAAAGGGACTTGTTTGCGAAACGATATGATTCTATTAGTGTTGTAGTTTGGAACAAAATGTACAATAAAAAACTTTTTGAAGAGATACGTTTTCCTGTTGGCCGATTTAGTGAAGATAATGTGGTAACTCATAAACTTATTCACAACGCATATTCCATATTTCTTTTAGATGAAGTTCTCTATCACAATCAAGGTTTTCGACCAAACAGCATTATTACGGAGCGTTCAAAAAAATTACTGATTGATCAAGCGTATTATATTTTCTTAAGAAGACTCGATCTTTTCAAATGGGGTTATATTGAAATTGAAAGAGTCGCTGATGCAGCGATATCTTATCTTGTTAGAGTCGGGAGAAATTCCGAATTATCTGACCAGTGTGATTGTATTATTAGAAAAAGTCATTTTTTAACTAATAATTCAATTGCACAAAAAAAGAAAATCATGATAATCATATACAAAATTTCGCCATTGCTGTTTGACTTAATTTGCGACACATTTGGAGAAAGGGTACACGATTTTCCCTCATAAATTTGCATAACCATTTAAAAGCAAATTAAAAACCACTATTTAGAAGTGCATCATGGCAATCGTGCTGTGTGGTTTTTGTTGTTGATCTATTCTTCGTATTCGTTGATCATTCTTTCGGCCTTTCTTCATCCGGATCTCTGTCCCAAAGCAGGCAGGCAAATTCAAATGGTTCGTCAGGCTCTTCAAAAACAAGCTTGCTGCTGCCGACTTCTTTCTTATAGATTCCGCAGTTTTCACCATAATCGTCGGAGGCATACTCGACTTTCATATCGTATTCCGGATAAGTTTCCGCAAGCTTTTCAAAAATCGGTAAAGGTATATTATCGTTGGTATAAAACTCATAATTTAGGATTGTCTGGTTGTGGTAAAGCACCCAGTCCATCTCCTCCGGTTTGGAAGAGATGCCCCATTTCTCTTCCATCTCTGATTCGTTATTTAATGGAATGATTTTGTTGAAGCTGAGAGGATCTTTCCCGTCATCTGATTTAAGCTTCTCTGCCAGCGGGTTCAAGGTCTCGGGTGTACCATTAATTTCAAGTTTGTTCTTGATGTACTGATTCATTATTTTTCTCCTTTAATGCCTAATTATATTTTACCTTTTCTTGTCTGGTGCTATTAAGGTTTTAATCTCTTGCACATCGTATATACTCTTGAAGCATCCCCTTCAAGTTGTTTTCTTGAAAGCCTTCCTTCTCTTAAGGCGCTTATAATATTTTTAAAGTCTTTTTTTCTACCAGGCATGAAGATATCGTTTCCTGCCGAAACTACTCTGTCGGACCTCGTAACTTCGTGTTTAGTTCCAAAGTTATTCATCTTTATGATCCAGTCAGTCATGACGATTCCGTTAAAGCCGTTTTCAGTTCTCAGATAGTCTTCGATCAGTTTTCTGTTTTCTGATGCATGAACATTGTTTATCAGATTATAGGATGTCATTAAAGCCAGAGGATCTGCTTCCTTGATACATATTGAAAAGCCTTTTAGATAGATCTCTCTAAGAGCTCTTTCGCTCATGATACTGTTGTTGAAGTAGCGGTTTGATTCTTGATTGTTGGCAGCATAATGTTTGATCGTAACACCCTTGTTTTTAATACTCTGAACACCTTTGGTTATGGCAGCAGCCATCTTGCCACTGATCAGAGGGTCTTCTGAAAAGTATTCAAAATTTCGTCCGCACAGGACACTTCTATGAATATTCAAAGCTGGTGCCAACCACAGATCGATACCAAACCTTTCCATTTCTTCACCAACGATCTTTCCAAGTTCTTTGGCATATTCAACATTCCAGGATTGAGCGATCGCTGTTCCGATAGGTAACGCTGTACAGTGCTGATGTTTTATTTCTATGCCTCTACCCGGTTTTTTGTTTCCCACAAAGAACAACACAAGTTTTTTAAGTATTGGATTCAGTGCGTCGAGAACGTTCTCGGGAATCATTCCACCACCAATGGCATGGACACCTTTATTGTCAACAAAATAATCTCTTGAAAGTCTAAGCCCTGCCGGACCATCAGCCATCACTAACGGTTTGACGCCTTTATCAATAAGCTTGCTGGTAGTTTCACCAGCTGCTCCTGCTACGCTTTTTGAAGCATTGCCTACGACCGATAAAAGTCCTTTAGAGAAGCTTCCAACACAAAGATAGGCAAGTTCTTCATCACTGAGTCTACTAACTTCTTCAGGAATCTTTATTTCTTTGTCATATTCAAACTCTTCTGTTTTCAGTGAAGAAAGATCGAGATCATAATGTAATACATTATTTAATTCTTGACTCCTGTCTGCCCTAGGATATTTCTTTTCATCGAAACTGATCTTGTTTATGATAGATCTGACTTTTCTTACACAGAAGTCTTCTTTCAAATTCAATATTGCAACAGGCTTGGTATCTACACTGCTTGTGCCGAATCTCAAGATGTATTGGCCTCTCTCCAATATATATGAGCACGTTTCTTCGTCATAAGATGCAAAATCAGCAATATCAAAACAGATCTCTATATTATCTGTTACTTCAGGATCCAACTTCTTTGTTTTCGCAAATCCTACAAGGTCCTGCCAAGGCTTGTTGAGCTTTCCTTCCGGTGAGGTCAAATATGCTTCGACAACGTCCTTACCTGGATATTTGCCAACATTCTTAACAGCGCATTTTATACTTACTACGTTTTTATCTACACTTATTTTGGGTTGATTGATCTCAAATTCACTATAAGAAATGCCAAAGCCAAAAGGAAATAAAGCTTTCTTGTTTAATGTATCAAAATAGCGGTAGCCAACATATATTCCTTCTTTGTAATATGTATCATCATAATTCGATAGATCGATATCCGGACAGTAATCTTCAAAAGCTGACCAGGTCGTTGTAAGCTTTCCTGATGGGGTGCTTTTGCCCAGCAAAACATCAGTTAAGGCGTTGCCCATCTGTGAACCCAATTGCGAAAGGATCAGGATATTCTTTACATCTTTTACCGGGCTAAGATTGACCGGTCCTCCGGTGTTCAGTATCAACATGAATTTCTCATAATTTTCATTGAGATCGAGGATATCTCTTACTTCGCTGTCAGTAAGATAGAAATCACCTTTAATCGCTTTGCGGTCTTTCCCCTCACCAGAGACTCTTGAAAGCACGTAGATCGCCGCTTCAGCTGAATAGTTTAGAGGATGTTCATATTCGAACTCATTCATCGTCGAACCTAAGGCATACATCAGAACATGCATTCCTGATTCCTTTGCTTCCTTTTTGACCTGCTTACGGAACTCGTTTTTGGCTTTCTTCACCTGCTCGTTGTAGAAATCCAGCCAGTTATCATTGATGATATCAAAGCCTGCTTCTTTCAGCCCCCGCTCAATTCCGACTACGACGTGAGCGTTGACTTCTCCAGACCCTGTTCCGCCCTTGACGCCGTGTCTTATGCCGTTGCCATAGGCAGCCAGGCTACAAGGTTTATCTAAAGGAAAGTTTCCGTCTTTCTTCAGTAAGACCATGCATTCGCTAAGACTTTCTCTTACTTTTGAAAGATGTTCTATTTCATATTGTTCCAGCTCCATAAAACTCCTATTTTTTATATATTCATTTTGTATCTTGCCTTCTTTATGATGAATAAACCCGCAAAACAAATTGGAAATAATTGTTATCCCGCTGAATACATTTCTAAATTCATTAAAATCATTTTCGGGGAGAATAAATGATTGATTTACGCATTTGTGCAAAATAAAGGTTTTTATTCATTTTTAGTAAATGGTTTTCTTTGAGGAAAATATAATTTTTTTGTTG
>JAFWKS010000203.1 GCA_017511325.1 Erysipelotrichaceae bacterium | reverse complement strand
TTTCTGCAAATAATGATATAGAGGGACGCCTCCAAGATGCCTATGCATCGATCCTGTTAAGGAAGGCGATCGAAACAGGTCAGACACTTCAAAGCTAGACGATGCCATGGAACATCTGAACAGAAAAGGGAATCTTTTGTACTACCCTGCAGGCACTTTTGCGGGACAGCGAATGTTATAATGAGTAAAATCCAGGAGTGAAAAGCAATGAATAAAAAACATTTGCGCATAGGGCTGATCATTGGAATACTTTTGCTTTCGGCACTGTCGCCAAAGCCATTAAGAGCGGACGAAGAAGAAAAGGAAGAGGTCCACTATCTCGCTTTTGCCTCAGACTATCACACGACGGAAGGTTCGATCTACAAAGCATTTACCGGGATGCCGGGTTTTGCTTCTTCGCAATCGCAAGATAGCGTCGAGTATGTCTCTCTCGTCGGAGACATGGTCGGCGAAAGAGGCGGGGATCATCCGGTTTATGATTCCTCTATGATCCTGGATCTGGTGAAAGAGGCGCTGCCGAAGATGGGCAATGAAAACACTTCCATCATCTGGGCAGACCATGATATGGGTGTTCAGGACGATGCCGGTATCGTCAAAGGAATGGGCGGTTATGAAAGCGGTCCGATCTTTACGGGCGAAAAAAGAGATGGCACACCGGCTTACTATATCTACTGCATCGGCTTCTACGACATGCTGGACGGCGGTGAAACAAGCAGGAATGCAGCACAGGCATTCAAGACCTGGGCGGACGGGATCGATAAGAGCGTTCCGATCATCGTTCTTTGTCACGCCCCGATCCAAGCACTGCGCGGCGACAATCTGGGTGCGATGTACTGGAATGAGGCGCTCAACTATGCGGCGACCGGTGTTGAAGGCATCACTTCGACAGGAAGCGATGAGACGATCATCCGCAACGTCTTCTTCTTCCATGGGCACAATCATACTTCGGACAAAAACGAATACTTCTTTCAAGCTGGCACGACGATGAGCGTACAGGCGGATACGAGCCTTCTGACTTCCAATGAGGATGCGCAGGAAAGCGACACTTTTGATGAAGAATATTATGAAGAAAACTACGAAGAAGAATACGATGAACATCAGGGAGAAGAATTCTCTTTCGAAGAGTTCCTGCTGGCATTTGCCAGAGCGACCGGGATCGAGTCGGATATCTATTACAATTCTTTGACTGTGGGTTATCTCAAGACGTCCGGCAATGCGACACTGATGAGCATCACGGAAGACAGCATCACTCTGACCAAGATGAATGACGGCGAAAATGTCGATGTCGGTGTAAATGCCAATAAAGAATCTGTCGGCCAGAAGATCGTCATCGAAAACTTCCGCAAAACAATCAGCAAAATTCATTCAAAGATCTCGATCGTCAAGAAAAACGAAGATGATGAGACCTTAAGCGGTGCGAAATTCTCGCTTTCCGATGATAAAGGAAATGAAGCTTTCTTTGAAGGCGGAACGTTTGTGATCGCCAGCGATGATGAAAAGATCGGGCCAATGCTTGCGGTGCCGGGCAAAGACGAGACTCTGACGCTGAAGGAGACGCAGGCACCAAAGGGCTATCTGCTGTCACAGGATCCAAAATTCATCCGCGTCCACGTGGAAGAGAAGATCGCTGATCTTCCAGAAGACCACGTCTATGATGCTCTCTGGACCTATAAGTTCAATGGCGGTGAAGAAGAGATCGTGTTCG
>JAFWKS010000202.1 GCA_017511325.1 Erysipelotrichaceae bacterium | reverse complement strand
CAAAAGGCTTCATAAAACTGCCCGTGAGATCCTTGATACCTGGTATGAATCACTGACACCGATCAAAGGCATTAAAGAACTCATCACGGATCTAAAGAAAAAAGATCTGCACATCTATCTTCTTTCCAATGCCGGCAAATCAAAAGACATATACTGGAACAGCATACCTGCCCATGAATGTTTCGATGGCGGCATCGTCTCAGCATTCGTAGGATGCGTCAAGCCTGATAGAAAGATCTTTGACATCCTGCTTAAAAAATATGGCTTGAAGGCTGAGGAGTGCGTTTTCACTGACGACATGAATAGAAACATCGATGCAGCAAGATCCCTGGGCATTAATGCTTTCCTGTTTGAAGGAGATGTTGAAGCGCTGAGAAGATATATCTTTGAATTTCTGGATAAATGATATTATTAGGTTAGGTATAAGGAGAAAGACAACAATGCTGATAAGTGAAGCTATTTCAAGAATCAAGAAATACTGCAAAGGCACATGGCTGGGCAATAAGATCCAGGATGAAAGCACCAGAGACAAGATCCTCTATGGTGATCCGAATAAGGAATGTACCGGGATCGTCACGACGATCTACGCTTCAGTCGAGGTCATCAGAAAAGCTCATGAACTCGGAGCCAACTTCATCATCGCTCATGAAGCTCTCTTCTGGAACAGAGGCGATAAGCAGGACTGGCTTAAAGAAACACAAAACAGAACATATGAGGAAAAAAGCAGATTGCTCGATGAATACGGGATCGTTGTCTGGCGTTTCCACGATCACATCCATTCAGGCATTCCGTTTAACGGCGGGTATATTGACGGCATCTTCTATGGTCTGGCACAGGAAACAGGCTGGCTCAACGCGAGGATCAATGAAGATATCGGCGGAGCAGTCTATGTAGAACTTAATCAGCCTACTACTCCTAGAGCTGTCGCCGAACAGATCAAGAAAGCCTGGAACATCAGTGGCATGAAAGCCATTGGCAACATGGATGCGGAGGTTAGAAAGATCCTGGTCTGCGGACATATCGGTGAAGGTATGGACATCAAGCCTCTGATCAGCAGGGTAGACAAAGAAGATATCAATCTGCTTCTGCCACTGGAACTCATCGACTTCACCCTTACCGAATATGTAAAGGACTCAGGACAGCTTGGTTTCAATAGAGCGATACTGGCACCAGGACATTTCAATCTGGAAGAACCAGGAATGAAGTATATGCTCAACTACATCGATGATGCCCTGGGCGAACACATCGATTCCAACTTCGTACAGGCTGGAGACATGTACACATATCTATAAATAACACAAAGCACGCTTCAAGCGTGCTTTAAGATTGTTCAGATTCTAATTCTTTCTTTCCTTGATAGCCAGATCGATCATTGGCACCAGGTGCTGTTTTCTTGACAGGCTTACATCAAAGATGAAATATCTTTCTCCATCATAATTGAAATAGATATCGTTAAGCAATTCGGCTGCTCCATCACCTGTAGCTGTCATATACATACAGTTGCTTTCATTGTCTCTGGCTTTGACAAAGACATAATCCAGATCCAGATCAGAAAACTCTTTTTTCGCTGCATCAGTCATCCTGTCGACAAGTTTGATCATCTCTTCATGGTCCTTGCCCACAGCTGTGGCAACACAATATCTTGTTCCATCCATTTCATACATCTTGAGATCTGAATGAAGTATCTGTGAATCACTCATACCGTCATAGTTCATTGAAGATGCTTCCATCTGTTCATAAAGACTGTCTGGATTTTCGATCTCTGCAATTTTAAGCAGATTGCGGTAAGCGCTTCTGTCAAGATAATTGGTATCTTTCTTCCGCAGATTTTTAGTATCCGAGAGGATAGCCATCAGCAGGATCCTTGCTGTGTCTTTATCTATTGCGGCATCATATTCATTGAACATCTGATAGATCAAAGATGCGCTGGAACCGGCTGAAGTCATCTTGATAAAAGGAACTTCATTTCTGTTTATATCACATTCCTTATGATGATCAATGATGCTTATGACTTTTGCATCCTTCATGCCTTTGATAGCCTGAAGATATGTCGCATGATCGACAAGAACGAACTGTTTTCCATCAGCTTCTTCCATCACTTCAGGAAATGGAAGTTCATATTTCTCCATGAAAAATCTGGTCTCGTTATTGATGGTACCGGCGATGACAGGCTTTGCCTTGATGCCCAGTTCATTTAGAAGCTTTGCATAGGCAATGGATGAACCTACCGAATCGGCATCAGGGCTCCTGTGTCCTATGACATAAGTTATCTGATCGCCATAATCGAGATCGGTTATTCTTGGCTGCTGATTTCTTTTCTTTACTGCAGCATATACGGCATAGCCCGCTGCCGCAATAAGCAAGGCACGGGGTATTATTCTGGTATTTTTCAATTATGTTTACTCCATAAAATCTGACAAGATCAATTCTTGCGTTTATCAAGACTTGAAGACAGCTTGTTTCCGGCAAACTGGAACAGCTGAACCATTAGAACGATGATGATGACCGTTACGATCATTATATCTGTCTGGTAACGGTAGTATCCGTATCTGATCGCGATATCGCCAAGGCCGCCACCGCCTACAGCGCCAGCCATTGCGGAGTAACCGATGATCGTGCCTAAACAGATCGTAGCGCCGTTGATCAAAGAAGGACGGGCTTCCTTAAGAAGCACTTTATAGATGATCTGAAAGTTTGATGCGCCCATCGACTGCGCAGCTTCGATGACGCCTTTATCAACTTCCTTGAGACTTGATTCGACCATCCTGCCGATAAACGGGATCGCACTGACGGTAAGCGGCACGATCGTTGCTGCCGTCCCATATGATTTTCCTACCAGCAGTCTGGTAAACGGAATGATCAGGATAAGTAGAATGATGAACGGAATGCTTCGTCCGATATTGACGATGATATCAAGGATCCTGTAAACGATCGTGTTAGGCTTGATGCCATCCTTGTCACTCATGTACAGCGCAACACCTAAAGGCAGTCCGAATATATAGCCAAAGAGCGTTGAAACAAACACCATCAGCAATGTTTCACCGATCCCGGTAACGATCATTTTGATCACTGCATTACTCATTGATGTTCACCTCCTCGATGACGATCGACTTGTTCTGCCTAAGATGTTCGATCATCTTTTTGCCTACTTCTTCATCATCAGGAAGCTGGACCATCATCTGTCCTCTGGAAGTTCCGTTGATCGAAGTGATATTGGATTCCAGGATATTGACCGGAGTCTTGAATTCCAGAATGAGATTGACGATGACCGGCTCAGTCGTATTCGCCTCTTCAAAGGCGATCCTGATGATCTTGCCATCGCTCATCGATTTGACCTGATTACTTGAATTGAAGATCAGTCTTCTTGCGGCCTGAGTCTTAGGATGTCTGAACAGTTCTTCGACACTGTTTTCTTCAACAAGTCTGCCATCCTCAAGGACGACGCAGCGATTGCAGATCTCCTGAATAACTGCCATTTCATGAGTTATT
>JAFWKS010000201.1 GCA_017511325.1 Erysipelotrichaceae bacterium | reverse complement strand
TGTATACTGCAACCTGGTATCATTATGATTCTTCAATATACAAGGAAGCAATAACCGGCACTATTAAACAGATTCAAAATGCTTTCCCAAATGATCCGTCTCCTACTGAAGCGATGCAGAAGAATCCGGAATATACCTATACATTCCTTAATTGGAACAGTATTGTGGATGATGAAAAACTCACGATAGATTATTATGCAACCTTCTCAGCAAAGAAAAAAGAACACACTATTACTTGGATAAACGGCGAAACTATCAGTACTTCTAAATTGCTTTATGGTGCACCACTTATATACGACGGTGAAACCCCGAGAAAAGGATCGGGCGATGAATATGATTTTATCGGCTGGAATGAAAGCGCGGATGGAACAGGCAGATATCTTTCAGGAAATGAAAGAGTAACTGGCGCAAAGACTTTCTATGCGCAATTCAAGGAAAAAGGAAAGGTCACGGTAGAATTCATATCTGATCGTACGATAGTTGAAAAACAGATCGTTTCAAGTGGCGCAATAATAACTGCACCTTCCGGCTTGGAAAAGATGGGTTATACTCTGGAAGGCTGGTATTGCGATCAGGGATATACAAGCAAATGGGATTTTGATGATACGGTAACTAAAGATTTAAAACTCTACGCCAGATGGCAAAGCATCAATTACACTGTTACTTTAGATGCAGGAAGCGGATCATGCACACCAACTAGTCTTAGCGTAGCTTATGGAACTTCTTATGGAAGGCTTCCTGAAGCTAAAAAGACAGGCAGATTGTTTGGTGGCTGGTGGTTAAAAGACGGTGACAGTTTTAGCGAAGAAGTAACTTCTTCAACAAAGGTAAGCATCGCCAATGACCACACATTATACGCAAGGTATCTGATGGATGTTTCTTTCTATGTTGAAAACAGACTTTATTCTGGTAACCATCTCTATGATGATGTAGATGGTATCAAGGCAATCAGACCAGCAAATGATCCATCAAAAGAAGGATACCAGTTCATGTATTGGGCTAATGCCGATGGAAGTGAATTTGATTTCAATAACACCATAACAGATAATCTGAAATTATACGCAAGATTCTATCAGTATGAATATGACGGTGGTGAAGTTGTTTGGGTAGCTGGTGCAAGTGGCAAAGCAAAGTTCACATTCGTCAGAAATGAATTCATGAAGGAAAAGGAACTTCCAAAGCTTGATCTGTTAGAAAAGTTCAATAATGGAGACAGACGGATCTATGTAGACAACAATCTGCTACATGAAGGGGACTATAGTTGTGAGAATGGATCTTTGATTGCTTACCTGAATGATAGTTATCTTAATACATTATCGATAGGAACACATACCTTAAGAGTTATGTTTGATGATGGTGAAGTATCAGCATCGTTCAAGGTAATCAGAAAGAACAATCCTGATACACCATCCTATGTCATCCCAAAGACAGCTATAGAATAAAACTTATTAAAATCGTTTTAGGTAAATGTGCTTAGAACGATTTTTTTATTTTATAGAATGTTCATAATTGTGTACATTTACGAACGATTTTCTTTTGCTACTAAATCACGTTCAATAATGTGGGTGAACATATATGCCAAACGTTCATAAAATGTTGAAACTTTTATGAACTGTTTTTCGGGCTATAATCATTACCAGAAGCGGCACGAAAAGAAAAGACAGACTGAAACAATAAGGATTAGAAGAATGTCCGCATCATGTTATAACATCGGTGCTTGACATCGATGTTTTTATAGCGAGTTCCTTCTGATATCACATCTGCAAAAACCAAATTTTTTCTGACAGCAAAAAAAACGGAAACAGCTAAACCGATAGTATAAACTTTCGGGTTGGTTTTCAAAACCGTCTCTAAACTATCAGGTTGGTGTTACAACAATAAAAGGCAGATATACAGTGGACATCTGTGACTGTATGGTCTGCCTTTTCTTATGAATTACCTATTCTCTTGTCTTCTTATACTGTCCTCTTTTCTTTCCTTCCTTCTTGTCGGAAGAAAGCACATTGCTCAGTGAATAGAAGATCTTCGGATTAAGGGCATAGAGGACTCTTTTCCTGAACCTGGTGAAGTTGGCGATCCCTCTTGATACAGAAAGATAATCCCTGATCTTTCCGTTTATATTCTCGCAGAAGGCATTTGACAGCTTATGGTCATCATATGGCCTTCTGAATGAATTGAGGATCTCATTTTTCCAGTTTTTGAGGATCGATACAAACTCCCTGTATTCAGGAATATCACCGTCTTCAAAATCCTTGACGATCACATCGTAATTGTCTTTGGCCTCTTCATAGGACATATTCCTGTTGAAGGAGCGGTATTTCTCCTTGAGGAAGTAGGCTTCTTCAAGTAAAGGAGACAGTTTCAGAAGCATATCGAGGATCTGCCTTCTGCTTAACTTGCATCTGAAACGGCTGTTGTATTGCGGTTCGTTGTCCAGATCGACTTTCTTTAGATCTGTTTCCAACAGCCAGTTCCACTTCTTGAGCAGATAGTAGGCGTTTGATCCATATATGCACTGATTCATTATATTGATCCTCAGGCGTCTGAAGTCCTTACACAGGTGTTCGGTCACATGAAACGGATCGATCGCCACGATACAGTTTGAAAAGTGCTTGCAGGAAAGATCCCTGTATGGTTCCCACATATCGATGGTCACATACTTCACTCTGTCTCTTTCTTCCTTACTGAAACTGTAGAAATAGTTGTCAAGATAGTTCTTACTTCTTGAGCCCAGCACGTCATAGATACATCTTTCCTGATTGTCGACCATGACACACAGATAGGCTGAACCCTTATATGAAAGTTCGGGATTGTGCAGCTCATCTATGCCCAGACATTCCGGCAGGGTCATCCTGGGTATCG
>JAFWKS010000200.1 GCA_017511325.1 Erysipelotrichaceae bacterium | reverse complement strand
TATTATATCCGTGATGATAATGGCGTGTATTACAGATATGAAGGCGGAACACTTGTTCCGAATGGTCAGACACCCTATGCATGTACTGCAGGTAACTATGGCACAATTGCTCAGATTCCACCGGATTATACAGTTGTAATCAGGGATTTGGTCGCAGGTACAGACTTTTTTGTAGATGAGATACGTGTCAGACCCAATGGAACGACATCAGATGTGCTTATAGCAAATAGTGACTGGGTTCTGCAAAGTACAGATGTATCTGAATGTGATGAAGCTGAAATTACAGGTGCATCCATCTACGATTATGCAACGGGAACAACAATTACCGGTGATGCACTTGGAAGAATTGCATGGGATAAAGATGCTCAGGTTGTATTTACCAATAAGGCGGCTTCTGTTGATGTTCAGCTGAAGAAGGTCAAAGAAGATGGGACTACTATAATAAGTGGATCAATTTTTGACCTTAATAAGTTTAGATCCTCTTGGACATCTATTCAGACTAACATTAAACCAGGAGAAGCGGCCACTGATACGACGCCTGCTGTTCCGAATCCGGTTGATTTAGGTGAGCTTACCATAGGAAGATACCAATTAACGGAAACGAAAGCACCGGATGGATACATTATTCTTACGAAACATGTATATTTCGAGGTTTACAAAGATACGGATGGAAGTTTAAAAGCAAGACTAACAGACGAAGCCGGAACAGCAGTCGACAGTCCTACAGATATGGCCGCAATCGATGGTCCGGGAACTGGTGATACACCAATTTATACAGTTACAATTAAAAATACACCAGGCGCAATTTTACCGAACACCGGCGGCTTTGGCACATTACCATATACATTGGGCGGTTTGATGCTCGTCATGGCATCCGCTTTGATGTACGGCTTCAGGATGAGGCGTAGAGAAAGGAGGTTAAACTAACAGCCTCTAATCTCGACGAAAATACTGACGCCGAAGACTGAAACCGCAATAGAAAACAACATAAATGGCTGCCCGACGGTAGTCGGTCGAGATGGCCGGAAGGCAGCCGGGACCTGCTCCAACAGGTAAAAATGGAACCGGCTGCTGGTTTAAACAGTATGACAGAATGCCTTTCAGGTCCTGAATTATTCACTGGTTCCTGCAAGGACGGATTTACAAGAAAGGATGAAAAGATCATGAAGGAAATGAAAAAGTTCTTCGCTTTGCTCATTGCTGTGATTATGGTACTTGGTATGAGTATGAGCGTATTTGCGGGAAGTATTACGATTACAACCGACGAAACATACGAAGGAACAGATCAGGAGTATGTTTATGATGCATATAAGATTTTTGATGCATCATACGATACTCTGTCTGGATCCAACACACAGGCTGCTAAGAATCCTACATACACTCCAGGTGATGCTCAGGTTTCTTATTTCATGGCTACCGGCAACCCTTGGATTTCAACTATTCAAAGTCTCAGTACATACTTTACAGTAACGGCTGCTGCTAATGGATCTGGATATACTGTTGTAGCTACAGATGCGTATGCCACTGCAGATGCTGCGAAGACTGTTGCAGAAGCTTTGAAGACAGCGCTGACACGTGAGGAAGATCCTGTAACTCCTACTGGCGACTATGCAGCAATAGAAATCACTGCAGGTGGCGATCCAGTTGATGTAGATGACGGTTATTACCTGATTGTTGGCAGAACAGCTGCTAACCTTGCGCTGGTTACAACAGATGTAACAATTGTTGAAAAGAATGAATATCCTCATATCATCAAGGAATTCACTGACGAAGATGAAACCAGCGAAGTTGATTCGGATACAGATGACGAAGATACCTCTGCAAATGATACTGTTCAGGTTGGAGATACAGTTTCTTATACGTTGACAGTTACAATTCCTTCCGGTGCAAACCAGCAGATGGTAGTCACAGATACATTCACATCTGGTCTTGATCCTGTTCTTGATGGAACTGTCGTTAAAACAACTATTACTGGTCTTACAGGC
>JAFWKS010000199.1 GCA_017511325.1 Erysipelotrichaceae bacterium | reverse complement strand
ACAGTCAAAGAAGAAGACTACTTTGAAAAAAAGAATGAAGTGGCCCGTGCCATGATCGAAAGATTTGAAAAGGCTGCAGGCGTAAACATTCACGATCACATAGAAGAACTAGCCATTGCGACCCCTGAGACCTATGCCCGCTACTGCGGCCATCCGCAGGGTGTGATCTATGGCTATGAATCGCAATACTATGACGGTCTCATGAACCGCATCCAGATGGTCGAAGAAGATCATTTTGTGCCAGGCTTGAGAATAGGCGGCGGATACGGTGAAAGACTGCTTGGCTATCCGAGCAGCTATAAATCCGGAAACAATGAGGCAAAAAGGACTTTGCGCGATATGGAAAAGGAGGGTGACTAGATGATATTCAGAAAAAGCGATATTCCCGGCGAAGATATCAAACGAGCCATGTCTATGGCTGACAAGCGCCGTCAGCTGATTAAAGAAAGTCCGGCCACAGCTCTTGAATATGATTACGGTGTAAACAGACTTGCGAAGTCTCTGCATCCGGGCATCATAGAAGCGGCCATTGAAAAGAAAGAAAGATGCGGCACTGATTCATGCAGGATAACGCTGAATGCCAAAGAAGGGAAGTTTCCTTATTTCAGAGCCGGCGAATTCATCACTCTTTCAAGCAGAGTCTCTGATTCTTTTCTTTCAAGACCTTATTCCATTGCGTCTTCTCCAAAAGAAGCGCTGAAGGGCAGGATCGAGATCATCGTTCAAAGAAAAGGCATCTTCAGCAACTATCTCATCGATGAAGCGCCGATCAAAAAAAAGCTGGCTGTTGGCGAACCGTCAGGTGATTTCTATCATGACAGTTTAAGAGACAGGGGTCACATTCTGGCTGTTGCAGGCGGCAGCGGCATCACTCCGTTCATCTCAATGATGAAGGCCATCAAGGAAGGAAGTGAAGATTTCAGACTGACGCTGGTATATGGCGTGAGAAAAAGAGAAATGATGCTTATTGATCCTGAAGAATACAGGGATGAAAGGATAAGGATCATCACTGTTTTATCTGATGAGATAGTGGAAGGATATCGACATGGCCTCATTAACGGCGATATCCTGAAGGAATACATCGACGAAGACACCAGTGTCTTCATGTGCGGTCCTGACGCGATGTATCATTTCGTAAGAAAGCAGCTTGAAGAAATCGGCTTTGATCAAACAAGGATAAGACAGGAAAGAAATTCCACTGGTGATCGCACCGTTGAAAAAGAGGAAGTATATAAGATCATCGTTCATATCCGTGACAGCAGATATGAGATCGATGCAAGAAATGATGAGACGATCATCACTGCCATGGAAAGAGCCGGAATCCCGGCTCTGGTCAGATGCCGCAACGGTGTCTGCGGTTTCTGTCACAGCAGAGTTATTAAAGGAGATTATTTCATCGCCAAAGAAAATGACTTCCGCAGAAGCGCTGATGTGAAGTTTGATTATATCCATCCATGTTCGACCTATCCGGAATCGGATATGGAGATCGAGATCCCGATCTTTAACGTTTAAAGGAGATAAACATGACAATATTTCTGATCGTTTATTTTGCAGCCCTGTTCTGTTACCTGTTTACCAGGACTGGTGAAAACAAGCTATACCGTGCCATAAACAAATACGTCATGGCCTTGATGTATATGGGACTTTCGATCTATATCTTCTTCAAGAAATATGATTTCGTCTCATATCAGTCTTTGCTTCAGGCAGCGCTGTTTCTGGCCTTTCTGGGCGATATCTTCCTGGTCTTCGACTTTGGCAGAGGCGGCGATTTCTTCCTTTCAGGCAATGTCTGTTTCATCATCTATGAACAGATCATCCTGGTCGCCAACGGCTATGCATTGAAGGATTTCTTCTGGATCTATATCGTGGCAGGAGCCATGCTTATAACATTTATCATTGCCTGCGGGAAGATGCCGGATAAAATAAAGATAGGCAAGATGCGCTGGCCGATGACTTTCTATCTGTCTTCGATCTTTACCCACGGCATAAGCGGATTGGCACTGATGCTGATGCTGCCGAATACCAATTTCTTCATGATGGGGCTTGGTTCGTTCCTGTTCATGATCTCGGATATGATCCTGACATCATACAAATTTATCTTCAACAACAACAAGTGGCTGATCAGACTTAATTCTCTGACCTATTTTACAGGGATCCTTCTGATCGTGCTGTCTACGATATAGAAGGGCTGTTTAGGATAAGATCTTTCCTGACAAACTGGATAATTAAAAAATAACTTTAAGAATATGGAAAAGTTTATTCACAAAACATCGATAGGAACTTTTACGGGCAATCAGTATGAAAATGTCCGGGAATTTCTATCAATTCCCTATGCAAAAGCCAAGCGTTTTGAATACGGTGTGCTTATAGATAACTACAAAGACGGTCAAGACGCGACAAAGATGGGCAATGCCTGTCCGCAATATCGGCAGTATTACCCCGGCCTTGAAAGTCCTGAACGCCTTTTCTATCATAAGGAGTTTAGACAGAATACGGAATTCACTTATGATGAAGACTGTCTCAATCTGAACATCTACACACCTGAGGATGCGAAAAGCTGTCCGGTCATCGTCTTTTTTCATGGCGGAGGTTTCAATTCCGGAGCCAACAGTGAAGATCCTTATAGAGGCATCGAGCTGGCAAAAAGAGGCATCATCACGGTCTTTGCCAACTACAGAGTAGGGGTACTGGGCTACCTGTGCCACGAAGAGATAAAAAAGAGTTTTCAGCGCAACGGCAACTTCGGTCTCGATGATCAGCTGCAGGCGATCAGATGGGTCAAAAAACACATCGATGAATTCGGGGGCGACAGCGAAAATATCACACTGCTGGGGCAGAGTGCCGGAGCTATTTCCATCCAGTATCTTTGTCTGGATCATGATAATGAAGGGCTTTTCAAAAAGGCTGTCATGATGTCGGGAGGTGGAATGTTCCCGAAATTCGCCCTTCCTAAAAAAGCGGAAGATACATATGAATACTGGCAGGAAATGATGGATATTGCAGGATTCTTAAGTTTCGAGCAGCTTAAAAGCGCCGATATAAAGCTGATCCATGATGCCTATGAAAAGCTCAGAGCCAGAAGAAAGGACAATGTCTACAACACGATGCCGGTAGTTGATGGATATCTTTTGAAGGACGGTGTCGATGTGCTGATAAAAGATCCTCTAAAGATCGGTTACATGCTAGGCTATACCAGCAACGACATGTTTGCGCCTATGATGGCATTTATCGCAAACAGATATGCCAAAGAAAACGGTGCCTATGTCTACTACTTTGATATCGATCAGCCGGGAGATGAAAACGGAGCTTTCCATTCCAGCGATGTCAGATACATGCTGGGAACATTGAAGAGTTCATGGCGTCCTTATAGAGAAAGAGATCACGAAGTGTCTGAACAGTTGATGGACTATCTTTCAAACTTCGCGACAAATAATGATCCAAATGGTCCAGGTCTTCCATCATGGAAGAAAACAGATCGTCTGAACAATAAAGTGCTCTGTTTCAGACTGAAGGACACAAAAATGGGCAGACCGTCGTATTATAAGATGGTGAAGAATATGCTGCTGAAAGGAGAGCCCAAAGCTTGAAGTTTAAACATCTGTTCAGATTGAATCACTTTGATGAACATACCCGCATATATGAAAGCGATGGTGTTTTCATGCGCATCGATTTTATCAAAGACATGCTCAGGGTATCTTTGATAAAGGATGAAGAGATGCTTCCGACCTTCAGTATCAATCCCTCACATCTTCATGAAAGAAACGAAATTAGAGATAAGCTTTCACTGGAAGGTTTTGAGCTTTGTTCACCGCAGGTAGATGAGGATGAAAATGAACTTCGATTCAGACACTGCGGTCATGATTTCAGGATCGAACTTCTCAATTTCCGCATCAGTATAAATAATGGCAAGGGTATACTATATCGGGACAGGAATGGCCTTGCGTATAATTTTGCCGGAGAACTGGGCGATGGTTCCGTCCACTATACCTTAAGGCAGGAAGACCAGTTCATTTATGGCCTGGGGGATAAGTCAGGAAACGTCAATAAGAATCATCAGCACTTTCGTCTTGATACCAATGATTCGATGGGCTTCAAGGCTGAATACAGTGATCCGCTTTACAAACATCTGCCTTTTTATATCTGTGAAAACAGAAATGGAAGCTATGGCATCTATTACGATACCTACAGTGAAGGTGAAGTGGATTTCGGAAGAGAACATGACAACTACTATGAACCGTTCAATTCCGTCAGATATGAAGAAGAAAACATGGTCTT
>JAFWKS010000198.1 GCA_017511325.1 Erysipelotrichaceae bacterium | reverse complement strand
GCTGTGCCAGACCCTGACGCAGTTTCAGGTCGGTCGCAAAATCAAGGGCACTGGCGCTGGCATCAAGGATCAGGATCTGCGGTCTTCTGGCCAAAGCACGGGCGATCGTCAGACGCTGACGCTGGCTACCCGAGAAGTTCCGTCCACCCTGTTCGACATGGTCGTCAAGACCCTTCTCCTTATTCATGACCGTTTCATAGCCCTGTGCTGTCTTCAATGCTTCGATCAGGTCTTCATCGCTCGCCTCATCGTTTCCGAGTTTCAGATTATCGCGGATGCTTCCTTCAAAAAGGACAGCCTTCTGCGGGACGATGCCGATCAGATCGATCAGCTGCTTTTTCGAATACTCCCGGACGTCATGGCCAAACACTTCGACTCTCCCCTTTCGGACATCGTAAAAACGCGGGATCAGGTTGATGATCGACGACTTACCCGAACCTGTAGCACCGATGATCCCGATACGCTGGCCTTTCTTCACCGTAAAGGAGATGTCATTTAAGGCATCCTCGCTGTCTTTGGCATATGCGAAATCGACATTCCTGAAGCAGACCGCTTCATCAGAGTCTGTGTTCAGTATTTCACTTCCATAGGACATCTCTTCTTTGATATCCAGGATGTCAGCCACACGGCTTGCGCAGGCTAAGGACTTGTTGATGGTGATGATCAAGGAAGCCAGCTTGATCAGCTCGACGATGATCTGGGCCATATAGTTATATAAAGCGACGACATCACCCTGCTTCAAGGCACCCATCTCAACGCGGATGCCGGAACGATCGATCAGGATGATCGTTGCGGTATTGATGAGGATATAGGTCAGCGGATTCATCAGGGCGGAGAGACGGCCGACACCGATGTTGATCGACGTCAGAATGTCGTTCTTCTGATCAAAGGAAGCGATCTCATCTTCTTCCTTGCAGAAGGCGCGAATGACCCGGACACCGCTGAGGTCTTCCCTTAGTGTTGACAACAGGCGGTCCAGCGCTTCCTGGGCTTTCTCAAAAAGCGGGATGCTTTTTAACATGATCGCAAACACGACCAGGCACAAGACCGGGATTGCAACTGCAAAGATGAGAGCCGAAGGCACATCGATCGTAAAGGCCATCACCATCGCCCCAAAGACGATGAACGGACTTCGCAATAAGAGACGGAGCGCAAGATTCGTCCCCGTCTGGATCTGGTTGATGTCTGACGTCATGCGGGTGACTAATGTCCCCGTGCCCATCCTGTCGAGCTGTCCGTACGAGAAGGTCTGGCTGTGGTCAAAGAGAGCCTGGCGAACATCGGAGGCAAAGCCGATGCTGGCCTTAGCCGCAAAATACTGGGCGACAAAAGAAAAGATCATCCCCGCTGCGGCAAGGACGGTAAGAAGGACAAAGTCCCTTGTGAGGATGCCGTTATTCCGGCCGAGGATCCCCTGATCGATGATATCTGCGATCAATAATGGAACAATGAGGTCCATCAGTGCTTCAAGCAGTTTGAAAAACGGCGCCACGACCGCTTCTTTCTTATAGGTTTTAAGGTATTTAAGCAACCTCTTCATCCTCTTGATTATAGCATAAGAAAAAAAGGCCTCCCTGCGATGCCACTCATTTTTTGAATGGCGTTCGCAAATCTAGACTTTATCGGCCAAAATAAGGTAAACAGATTTTGCCAAAGAAAATAATATCATC
>JAFWKS010000197.1 GCA_017511325.1 Erysipelotrichaceae bacterium | reverse complement strand
CCTTGGACACATTGATCTTCAGCGAACAGGCTCTGGTGAATGAATCTTCTTCACAACCTGTGAAAGTATAATCGATGACACTGTTGGCTTCAACATCTTCGTTATATGATGTGGAGATCTTTGTCTTCATCAGTTTATTATCAGCGATCCATGCCTGGATGTCCTCTTTCTCCATCGAAGAAAGATCAGGAACGCTTATCTTTTCATCCGGATCAGCACCCTTGGACAGGTTGAAATTGATCTTGACGTTTTTTCTGACCTTTTTGCCAGGGTTTACACTCTGAGTAAGGATCGTACCGTCATCAGTATCAAAATCATACTGTTCAACAAAAAGGATACCGGTCGCATCAATGCCCTGCTGCTTGACCCAGGCTGCAACATCGTTCTTTGTCATGCCGACAAAGTTAGGCATTTCGATCTTCGGGGCGAAGAACAGAAAATACGAAACAACAGCCAAAGTCAACAAAACGCCGGCTGCAATAGCCAACGCTTTGGTGTTAAGTGGTTTCTTTTCTTTTTTGACAGGGACCCTTTCTTCTTCCTTGAAGCTTGCGGGTTTGCCGGCATCAGAGAACTGATCCAGAAAATCTTTATTATCAGGCATAGTAAAACTCTCCTTTATCTTCTAGTCACATCTTATTATAATATGCCTATCATATATCAACTAACACTTTTTTAATCGTAGGTCACAGTATCCATGTAAAGCGTCAGAAGTTTTAAAGATCCGTCAGGAAGCAGTTCGTATTCTCCGGAGTTGTTGTTGAGGATGACCGTAACAGCAGGATCTTTGGCGAATTCCAGCATATCCTTATAAGCTACGCTTTCCTTTATGCCGTAGTAATAATATCTCTTATCACTTGAGAGGATGTTGAGATTGCTGTTTTGGCCTTCCTTTTGTGCCTTATAGAAATAGTCGATCCCGGACGCTCTGTATTTTTCAAACAAGGCCAGTGAATCATCACTGATCTCTTTTCTTGGAACTTTTATCTCCTTCTCCTCGTTGCAGGATATGACAGCATACAAGTAGGTATCATTAGCGTCAACACCTTCGATCTGCTTTAATGATTCCGTTATTTCGGAAGGTATCTGTTCCATGTATGAGTAAAGTGTATACCGGCCTAGTCTGTCATTATGATCATAAGCCTGAGCAAGTCCGAAACCCTTGGTCTTTCTGGCGATAGTGGAGAAACCCAGCGTCAATATAGCAGCCATGATAAAGACCAGTGGCAGTTTATATGAGAAATACAGTTTTCTTTTATATACGAAGTAAGCAACGACATATACCACAAACAGCATCAGATAGACTATAAACATATCGGACATGAAGTGTCCTAATGATGAATATCCGTAATTGAATGTCGAAGATATCATAAACAGGATCAGGAATACATACAGATAGATCACCAGCGGATATGAATAGACTTTCGTTGATGGCGTCGAAGCTCTCTCTACTGCTCTATCAACATATGATCTATACAGCAGATAGGCAAACACGATCAGATGTGCGATCAAAGCTGTTATGTTGTGGATCTTGAGCATCGAAGCATCCATGATATCGAAGAACAGATCTGTCGATAGAGTCAGCGGTGAAAGATATGCGACAAAACTCATATCAAAACCGCCTCCTGCAATATAGGAATCCGCAAATATCTGCAAAGCTGTATAAAGCACTGCCGGCAATACCGTATATGCACCGATCATCACAGCACCATCAAAGATATTGTTGCCGATCAGATAAAGGCAGGTATTGAATACTACCAAAGTGAAAGCCACAAGCAGGATCTTGATCAATGCCAGGACATAATTCAGGATCCCAATGCTTTCTGCAACAGAGAAGAAACTGAATGTCACTACAAACGGCACATAGGCAACTATCACGCAGAACAGTATTCCTGTGATAAGCAACGTCTTTCTTGAAACCGGGATACTGAAGTATGTATCGACGGCTTTCTTGTCATGAACGTAGCTGAATACGTTGCAAGGGATCAGATAGGTCAGGATCACGCACAGAAAGCCCTGAATGACCATGCCGATCTCATTATCACCAGAACCGACCGCATTAAGAAATGCGATAAGCAATATGAATATCAGTAAGTATTTTTTGGATTTAAACAGATAAGTAAAGTATTCTTTGGAAAACATTATCTTTCTCCTCCCTCATGTTCATAAATGAACATTTCTTCAAAGTTGACTGACAGCGTATCCAGAATGACTGGATGAAGTTCCTGCAGTTTAGATACGATCTCTTCTTTTTCACCTTTGATGACCAGCGAATAAACAGAGCCTTCCTTGTGCATATGCAGAACATCGAACTGCTCAAAGACATTTTCATCGATCGGTTCACTGAAGGCCAGCTGATACTTGTTGATGTTCTGTTTTGATTCAAGCAGATCACCATAAGTTGAGATCTTGCCGTTTTCTAAAATGCCATAAGAATCACAGATATCTTCAAGCTCCTTCAGGTTGTGTGAAGAAATGATGATCGTTGAATGATTCTCTTCAATGAAGTCGTATAAAGCTTTCTTCAGATTATGTCTGACCAATGGATCAAGACCATCAAAAGCCTCATCCAGCAGCAAAAGTTTAGGTTTGATAGACAAAGCAAAAAGCAGCAGCGTCTGTCTTTTCATGCCCTTGGAAAATGTATTTATCTGCTGGCTCTCATTCAGATTAAACAATTCCAGAGTCTTGTGATACATCTGTTCATCCAGTGGATAAAAAGATGCATAGAACTCCTTAAGCGATTTGATATTGGAAGCCAATGGATAATACGGATCGTCATTGGCGAAGAATATATCTCTTCTTATTTCTTCCTGTTTGAATGTATCTCTGCCATCAAACAGTACATTTCCCTCATCAGTCTTATAGATACCGCTGATGCATCTTAACAGTGTAGTCTTGCCGGCACCGTTGACACCGACCAGTCCAAATATAGAGCCGCCATCGATAGTCAGGTTTACTCCATCAAGAACTTTCTTTCCGTCAAAGCCCTTAACTACTTTGTTGATCTCTAACATGTTTCCTCCTCACTAAATACTTCTTCAAGTATCTCCTGAAGGTCTTTCTTGGAAAAACCTTCGTTCTTTAAAGTGTTCAACATAAATACTGCATCCTTGCGATTTTGTTCCTTCTTGGCATTTAGATCCTTGGAAACAAATACGCCCTTCTTGTTTACTGTATAGATATAGCCGTTTTTCTCCAGTTCCTGATAAGCCTTCATTACTGTATTGGGATTGATTCCCAGTTCTTCGGCTAAACTCCTTACAGAAGGAAGTTTATCATCGGGTTTAAGGATGCCAGATTTAATAAACTTCTCAATCTGAGATCTGATCTGTTCATAAATAGAATCTTTTCCCTGTAAATTTATTAAGAACATCTACTACCCTCCAATCTGTATTAACTGTATTAATTGTATTATCTGTATTACATAGTGTCAAGTACATATCTAAAGGTAAAAATATTTTTTGTTAATCTTTAATTATTTAGGTAATATTCTCAATTATTAAGGTAATATTCTCAAAAAATTATTTTTACTAATTATTTAGGAAATGAGTAAGCGCCTAATAATCCTTACCTTGAATTATTGAAGAAAAGTGAATCTGTTTTTTGATTATTTGTTAAGCCTGGTTCTTATATAGATTAAGCGGAAGCCTGTCTGACCATGGTAAAAGATGTTCTGGACATGTTTTACT
>JAFWKS010000196.1 GCA_017511325.1 Erysipelotrichaceae bacterium | reverse complement strand
TTTCCTCCATTGTCCACCTGCCGGTTTGTTGTTATGTAGGATATTCCGTCAGGATCGAACACCACATCTTTCCAGAGCAGTCCGGCCACGATATTTGCCTCGATTCCCAGATACAGCCTCAGAAGAATCGAAATTCCCAAACCAACATCCTTTCCCGAGCTGATCAATCTGTTGGCATGACTGATGATCTTTTTGATTTCGTACAAGTAAAAGAATTTTTTGGTAAGTGAATCCTTTACCGACGACAGTCCCAAGTTTTCATATGAGCTGTTTTTAAAGAGCTCTGCGGCTGGGTTGTAGAGACAGTTCCTGTGGTCTATGGCCAAGGTAAAAACGGCAGAGAAGACAGAAAGAAACTGTCTGATAGTGAATCTGCTTTCATCAAGACCATTACTGATAAACGTCAGCAAAAGATCATCAGTGACATGATTCATAAACATATCGGAAAGAAAAGATTCACCCACCGAGCGAAACAAGTCACTAGAGTATTCAGGCAAAGCGAGGAGAATCTCGGGATGAATATAGAGAAAGGTCTTAAGGGTAACGGGTTTTCCTTCATATGCAGGAACAAACACTAAAGAGACTTCTTCCTGAATAGAGACGGTCGCACCACGATTCTTTCTTTTTGAAAACAGGTATTTCTTTAACCAGTCAAATATCTTCCCCTGAGAAGGAAGTTTGGCGGAACCTTTTGTTGAGGAAATCCGTTTTCTGATTCCCGATCCATTATCAGGAAAAAGAACATATGCCTGGATCCGGATTGGATTATCCTTGGTTCCCCGGCCCGACTGCGTGTACGATACTTTGATTTCGCTGGAATAATCATATATCTTTGCAGCCGCCTCTTTGTGGTCAGATTTTGTCAGCTGCTTTCTGTTCTCGGTAAAAATCCATTCTCGCAAGCTGACATCACTATTGAATATGTCCGATCTTTCGATTAGCATCTTAAAAGGCTTCCGGGCAATGGTTCTTGAATCGTTTTTGTACAGCTTGTGTTGTATGACCTCCGCGTTGGGACTTGAATCTACATATCCGTAGGTTGCGAAGATGACGGTTTTTCTTTTTGGCGAAGATGAAGATTCGATACCAGAAGGCAGCAACTCCAATTTGTTTATCTGAACTTTAGACAGCACATTCTTAAAATCAAAACCATCAGAAAACAAAAAAGCATCCGGTACCAAAGCAACCAGCCCGTGTCTGTTTGATATATGATCATATAAAGATTCAATGAGCGATGTGGTGTTCAAATTGCTGTAATGGTTGAAAAAGAAAACGGTTAGAGAAGGCGCCATAGCTGGGTCATCAATCGTTTCGCCAAAATCTGATATGGATTTGAATATGAACTTTGAACTGAGGGGAAGCGACCGGTTCAATACGTCAGCGATTTCGGTATCTTTGATGAAAAACACGGTTTTGTTGTCGCCAAAACAATAGCGGCTTCCGGCAATTTTCTTAATGAAATAATAATCCGGATCAATGAACAGCACCGGACCTCGAGCATCAAGAACAGAGAAAAAAGATCTTATTCTTGGAAAAAGGAACTGGTTTTCCAGCAGCACATCGTTACAATCTTCTCTGAAATAAAGACATGCGAAAAAGTCAATGATGCTGTTGAAAGAGGTGCTGAGACTGCTGTTGAATTTCCTTGTGATCTCGATGTACTTATCATCGCTTTGAAAGCAGAACGGATCGATCTCGTGCCACAGATCTGCCGGGACAACATTGCTGTTGCTGCAAAGCTTAAGGTATGCTTCTTTGATAAGATCGTCACCAATGTTTTCCTTTCTCAACAGCCCGATGATATCAATTGTTTTTTGATGTATCTTTAACAAAGATCTATTCAGCTCCAGGTTGTTGATGTATTTGAAATATAGATGAAAATCCTTTTTTGAAACAGCAAAAGAAGGATCAGCAAACCTGATATAGGCATCATAGTAATTGGGCTTGTGGCCTTTTGAATGTGACCGGTTATTTTCCAGCCAACCAATCGCTTTATTGCAGGCCAGAATAAAATCACCAATCTGTCTTTGCGGCCTATCTGAATATAGAAACCCCGATAAGCCCTCTGGATCGGCAACGAGCTCAGGGCATTTTTCCATAACAAAGGCAGGGATATCGATGTCGTTGTCTGAAACAGTATTCAGATAGTGTTCAAGGCAATCGATCACCTTTTGCCACCTATGTCGACATTGCTGAACAAGCCGTATTGTCTGAATGTGATCTCTGCCACATAAACCTGATTGTAATCGTTCGGTTCCTGTTCAAAGAAAGAATATATGACGATGAATTTCCTGTTGTCCTTGTTTATGGAATTCTTTTTGGAACCCATTATGAGATTTTTGAAATGCTCATTTTGAGCCTGGTTCTTGCATTTGACTTTGAAGAAGATGGCGTTTTCAATATTTGTTGAATATGCGTCCTTGAGAATGATGTAATCCAGATTGTGTTTGCCTGGTGACAGCAAGCCGATCTTTCGAAGGTAAGCCATATCCTCTGGAGCACACCTCTTTGCAATAGCAATCACTTCTTTTTTACCAATGCCGGTTCTCCGGACTTCATGCAGCGCAATGTTATCCAGAACGTAATCTGCAGCTGTCTTGCCATCACCCATGTTGAAGGAATAGCCAACTGACATGATTTCCCTAAAGAGCGATTTTATGCAAGATAGTATTTTGGTTTTAAATCTATACCAAATGGCAAGTTCCCTTTTCTCAAGTTGGTCGGGATCATACATTATTAGATTGTTATCACCAGGAACAATAGCACCAGGATTTTCTTCTGTGTTGCCTTCTACGCTGTTGCCGTCTTCTCCTTTTTCTTCATCATCACTGTAATCGATATCTGGATTAACAACAGGGGCTCGGTCATTTCCATAAAGAATCAGCTCCCTGTTTAAGACTGTATCGGTGTAGATCCTTTTTTGTTTTACCAGCAATCTCTCGTCC
>JAFWKS010000195.1 GCA_017511325.1 Erysipelotrichaceae bacterium | reverse complement strand
TCGGTGCCAAGTATGAGATCTACAACATCATCAATGAATATGTTGCATCCAAAGGGGCAGTCTTGCTGATCTCTTCCGATATGAATGAGATCTTCAGCATGTGTGATCGGATCTATGTCCTGGCTGAAGGAAAGATCACCGGTGAATTAAGAAGAGAGGAATTTTCAGCCGCAGAAGTGATGAAACTGATCCTCAAGGGAGAGAAACGCTCATGAAGATAAGTGAATTTTTCAAAAAGAACTATCTGCTGCTCTCATTTATGCTGATCACCATCTTCTTCGGGATACTCAGTAAGGGCAAGCTTTTCTATGCCGGCAATATCCTGAACCTGTTTCAGCAGAACATGTATGTCTTTATTCTGGCTTCCGGCATGTTTATCTGCATACTGACGGGAGGGAATAGTGATCTTTCGTGCGGTTCAGCTGTTTGCCTGATCGCAGCGGTCGGCTTCAGGATGATGGAAAACGGCTTCGATGGTCTGTTTTCCTTTATGGTGATGCTTATGATCGGAATCATTATCGGTATCATCCATGGTTATCTGATCGGAAAGTTCAGACTTCCTTCGATCATCGTCACACTTTCCAGCATGAGCATCATCCGCGGTATCGCCAATCTGATCCTAGGCGGATATACACTTTCAGTAAGCGATGAAACATATCTGAAGCTCTTTGGTATCACAAATGGTTTTCCGTTCTATGCTGTCTTTGTTTTGCTTTGTGTGACAGCGGCTTTATACATTTCTGAATTTGCTCCGTTAGGAAGACATATCTATGCCCTGGGCGGAAACAGGAACTCTGCCAGAGCATCGGGCATCGATGAAGTGAAGACCATCGTGTTTGCCTATGTCTTCATGGGGATACTTACAGCTATCGCTGCCGGTGTCGTTACCGGAAGGATGGGCATTGTCGGATCTGGTCTGGGCGATACATATGCCATGGATGCCATAGCTGCCTGCTTCATCGGTGGAGTTTCCGTCAGCGGGGGCAAAGGAAAGATGTCCGGTGTGATTATGGGAGCATTGCTGATGGGGATCATAAACCAGGGCATGAGCATCCTGGGACTTTCGGCTAATTATCAGAATGTCATCAAAGGCATCGTTCTGGTATTGGCCGTACTTTCCGGCCATCTTCTGAACAGGGAAGGAGAAAAGCGGCAATGAAGAGATTCCTGAAACTTTATTCTACAGAGTTCGTTTTCGGCCTAGTGAGCCTGCTTTTCATCATCCTTACAGGAGCAGAGATCCTGAGACCGATGAACATCACGGCGATCTTCTTGCAGAATTCCTATATCTTCATTCTGGCCACAGGCATGGCGATCTGTATGACCAGCAAGGATAATATCGATATAAGCATCGGCTCATTTGTCTGTTTCATCTGTGCCATGGGCGGCGTCTTGATGGCAGTCATGAAACTTAATACTTTCTTCTCGATCATCCTGCTTTTCATCTTCGGCCTTTTGTGGGGATGTCTGTGCGGATATCTGATCGGCTATCTTAAGATCCCGGCCTGGGTCACGACTTTAGGCGGATATCTGGGTTTCAGAGGACTGGGTGTTGCCCTGATCAACACTTTCTCCAGCACCGGCAGCATCGTCGGAATCGATCACAGCTTCATGAAACTGTTTTCCGGCAAGATCTTTTCTTCACCGATCGATACTTTTGGTCATATTTCTTTGATCTTCTGTATCATCCTGGCTTTTCTGGGCATTGCCTATAAATTCTATTCACTCAGAAAGGAAGGAAGCGGAATAAGAAGATCATTTATATTCGGCAGCATGCTTGCCTTTATCGTTTCCCTTCTCATCGGTGTTTCATTTGCCCTTACAGGCGGCGTGCCGGTATGCTTTGTCTGGATGTTTATCGTCGTAACTGTTACAGCGATCTGGATCGACAAAAGCGCTGAAGGAAGGAAACTGATCATGCTTGGAGCCAATGCAGAGAATGCCAGGATCGCCGGTGTCAATGTCAGAAGAGCTGTGCTCATGACCTATGTCTTCATGGCACTTTGTGCAACTCTTACCGGCTGTATCGTGCTGGCCAGATTCCACGCTTCAAGCTCCTATGCCGGGGTCAACTTTGAAATGGATACGATCGCAGCCTGTGCGATCGGAGGCGTTTCAATGTATGGTGGCAGACAGAAGATCTTCAAAGCCGTCCTGGGCGCTGCCTTGATCGGCATCATAAATCTGGGGCTGAGTCTTCTTGGTGTCGATATGAACTGGCAATGGATCATCAAGGGCATCATCATCGTGATCTCCGCTGCTTTTGATATGTATCTGAAGAAAGACAGATATGAATAGATATAAGAACGTTATGAAAAACAAAACTATGAAAACACTAAAGCTGATCCTTATGATCATGATCCTTTCAGGTGCATTGATCGGCTGCAGAAGAAGAGATCCTGATGTGAAGGTGATCGGGATAAGTGCTCCAAGCAATGATATTCAAAGGTGGGCTGTTGAGACAGTTCAGATGGAAAACAAGCTTAAGGAAAAAGGCTATGAAGTCATCATCCAGTATGCCAGCAGTGATATCTCCATGCAGATATCGCAGATCGAGAATCTGATCGCCAAAGATGCCGATGTGCTGATCGTCATTCCTGTTGAAGCAGCTTCTCTAGGTGAAGCGATGGATATGGCCATCGAACACCAGATACCGGTGATAAGCTATGACATGCTGATAACCAATACCGATGCTGTAAGCTACTATACGACTTTTGATAACTACGAAGTCGGAAAGATCCAGGGACAGTATGTAAGAGAAAAGCTTGATCTTGATCATGCGAAGAGGACCTACAACATAGAATTCACAGCCGGTGATCCCGGTGACAACAATGCCGGATTTTTCTATAACGGTGCCGTAGATGTCTTAAAACCTTATCTTGATTCGGGAGTATTAAGGATCCTCTCCGGGCAGGACAGTTTTGGAAAATGCGCCACGCCTTCATGGAACACCGAAAAAGCTCAACAGCGGGCTGAAAACATCCTGGCTTCCTACTACAATAATGAAGATGTTGATATCTGGCTTGCCAGCAATGATACGACAGCACTTGGTGTCAGCAGTGCTCTATCCGTTTCCTATAAAGGAAGCTATCCGATCATTACCGGACAGGACTGCACGCTTATCAATGTCAAGAATATCCTAAGCGGAAAACAGGCGATGAGCGTCTTCAAAGATCCGGCAATGCTGATAGATGCTACAGTCAATATGGTAGATGAGATCATCTTGAATAAACCGGTAACGGTAAATGACACTGCTACATATTTCAATGGCATCAAAACAGTACCTTCATATCTTTGTGAACCGATCTATGTCGATAAAGAAAACTGTATCGAAGTTCTTACTTCTTCCGGTT
>JAFWKS010000194.1 GCA_017511325.1 Erysipelotrichaceae bacterium | reverse complement strand
TGAAGTTAAAGAAAATGTCTTTTTAAGAAGGCTTGAAGATGTTCAGGGGGATATCAGTTTTTATTATGATGCCACTGATGAACTCAGGATAAATTACCATATAACCGGAAATATGGTCTGCCCCTGTGCTGTATCTTTAGAGGATGTCTATGTGCCGTTTGATCTCAGCGAAGATGAAAAAGTCGTGCATAAAGAGAATGAAGATGGCTTTTATCTTAATGAAGATATGACGCTCGAAGAGATGGCTGTTTACATTGTTTATCCGGAAGTTCCGATAAAAGTTGTAAAAAAAGAAAAAATAGAGTATTCTAGAGGGGATGGTTGGTCTTTTGTATCCGAAGAAGACTATGAATCATCTCGTGAAGATGAAATAGATCCACGGTTACAGAAGCTTATGGAATACAAGGTTGAGGAGGATGATTAATAATGGCTGTTCAGCAAAGAAGAAATTCAAAGACACGCAAGGCTAAAAGAAGAACTCATTATAAATTAATGGCACCCGCTATGGTCAAATGTCCATCTTGTGGTGAATACAAATTAGCTCACAGAGCTTGTCCTAACTGCGGCGCTAAGTAAGTGTCAATGAAGAAGAAGTAATTCTTCTTTATTTATTTTTCAGGTTAAATAGCGATCAAAAGTGCACATAAAGTGCACTTTTTTATTTACATTTGTGGTTTATTCTGGAATAATAGTGGTAGAAAGTGGTTAATTGTGGGTAAAAGTGGGAAATGTTTATAGGTGAGTACCAGCATAATCTCGACGCCAAAGGGCGCATCATCATTCCCAGCAGATTCCGTGATGAACTGCACGAAACTTTTATCCTGACCAGAGGTCTTGACGGGTGTCTGACCATCTATTCGCTAGAACAGTGGGAAAAGATGTTCGTCGAACTGAATAAACTTCCTACGACCAAAAAGGATGCCAGATCCTATCTGAGGATGCTGACGACGAGAGCTACCGAATGTACTCTGGACTCTCAGGGAAGGATCATCATACCTTCTTTCCTTTCAAAGGCCGTTAATATCACTAAAGAATGTGTTGTGGTCGGTGTTAATGATCATATTGAAATCTGGGATAAGAAAGCCTGGGAAGACTACTATCTTGAAGCTTCCAACAGTTTTGAAGAAGTGGCTGAGAACCTCAATGAGCTGATCAACAATGACTAAACATATCTCTGTGATGCCTGAAAAGGCTATAGATCTGCTCAATGTGAAAGAGGGCGGCATTTATGTGGATGGAACTCTTGGAAGAGGGGGCCATTCAAAACTGATCTTGGAAAAACTGAAAAACGGGAAACTGTATTGTTTCGATCTGGATGAGGAAGCTATCCAGGAATCGAAAGAGATCCTCAAGGATTATGACAATGCAGTTTATATCCACGATAATTTCGCTAACATGGCTGACTATGTGGACAAGGTTGATGGTATCCTGCTCGACCTTGGTGTTTCTTCTCCGCAGTTTGATGAGGCTCAAAGGGGTTTTTCTTACCGTTATGACGGACCTCTGGATATGCGCATGAACAAAGAGGACTCGTTAAGTGCCTACAAAGTGGTGAATGAATACGCTGAAGAAGAATTGGCCAGAGTCCTATGGGATTATGGCGAAGAGAGAAATGCCCGCCGGATAGCCCGCAGCATCGTGGAAAGCAGGCCTTTGAATACGACCTTCGAACTTGTCGATGCGATCAAAAAAGCGCTGCCGGCCAAGGTTTTAAGCAAAAAGGGCCACCCGGCAAAACAGAGTTTTCAGGCTCTGAGGATCGAAGTGAACCATGAGCTAGATTCATTAAAGAGATTCCTGAATGGATTTGACAAGATCCTCAATAAGGACGGAAGAGTGGTCATCATCACTTTTCATTCGCTTGAAGACAGGCTGGTAAAACGTGCTTTCAAAGCACTGAGCAGCGTAGAGGATGATCTGCGCATAGCTTTAAGACCCGAAGAGGTCAAAAAAGCAGATTACGTACTGCTTAATCATGGCGATAAAGCCGATGATAAAGAGGTTGAAAACAATCATCGCGCCAAGAGCGCCATTATAAGAGGGATAAAGAAAGTAAATGGCTAAGATTGTAAAGAAGAAAAGAAGAAGACTTAGTTTGAATGGTATAGCTATCATAGCTTTTTCTTTATCTTTGCTGTTCTGGCTCGGCTCATGTCTGATTGTCAATACCGTCAATGCCTCTTTGACGATGAAGATCCAGGCCATGAATCAGGAACTGGCTGTTTTGAAAAATCAGAATCAGTCTTTGACCTATGAAATATCGAATCTAGGCAACAAGGATCGGGTATACGCTGCAGCTGCTGCAGCCAACCTCGACCAGGTCAGTGAAAATATCATTTCCGTAGGTGAATAAAAATGAAACGAAGTGATGACAGACTTCGTTTTCTCTATGGCCTGATGATAATAGCGGCTTTGGCCGTCATCGTCAACATCGGTTTTGTCACGATCGGCAAGATTCATCTGCGTTCCAAGACATCATTGGATAATTATGTAAGTTCGGTCTCATATGTCGATGAGACTATTTTTGCATCCCGCGGTGTCATTTACGATCGTGAAGGGACGGTCATCGCTCAGGATGTCCAGACTTATGACATCATCTGTTATCTTGACCCGAAGAGACTTTCAAGTGCTGATCAGATTGCTTACGTAGACAATCCAAGCTATGCTGCAGAAGTTCTTGCGCCGATACTGAATATGGAAGCCAAGGATATCTATGACATCCTTGTAAGCAACAGCGATCTATATCAGATAGAACTCGGGGCAAACGGCAGGAACCTCACCAAGGAACAGAAGGAACAGATCGAAGCCATCGAAGGATTGAATGGCATTGATTTCCGCAATTCATATGAACGCTATTATCCATATGGCGAATCATTTTGCCCGCAGCTGGTGGGATTTGCGAAATCGGATAATACCGGAAAACTGGTAGGAAGGATGGGCGTGGAAGAATATCTTGATGATGAACTCTCCGGAACTGACGGTTTCCATTCCTATCAGACGGACAAAAACGGCTACACTCTGCCGGGAATGTATGACAAGACGATCGAAGCGGTCAATGGCTATGATGTCTACCTGACATTGGATGTTTCGATCCAGGATGCTTTGAACACGGCGATCGAAACTACGCTGGAATACAAGGAAGCATCTAGAGTCTGGGCTTCAGTCGTGGAAGTTAAGACCGGAAAGATCCTGGCCTGGGGACAGTATCCAAGCTTTGATCCTAATAACATCAAGACCGATGACGTACAGGTCAACTTCGGTGCACAGCTTGCCTATGAACCAGGTTCAGTCATGAAATCGATCATTTATTCAGCAGCTATGGACATGGGCGTCTATGACAATGCCTACTTTGATTCATCACCTTACTGCTATACAGCTTCTACAGGCAGGACTTATGGCGGTGCTGGCCAGCTGGGTTGCATAAAAAATGTTGATAACAAGGATTGGGGCATGATCCCGCTTGATTATGGGCTGATCTATTCAAGCAATGTTGCCACAGCGACACTTCTTTCTCAATATGTAGGTCTAGACGGATATGAGGAATATCTGCACCGTTACCATCTTTATGAAAAAGTCAATTCCGATGGCATATCTGAAGTCACAGGCCTTACCAATTATGGCAATTCCCCGGTCGATGATATAACCGCTACCTATGGCCAGGGCTCATCGACGACGATGCTGCAGCTGTTACAGGCTTATACAGCTATCTTCGGCGATGGTGAAATGATCAAGCCGTATATCGTCGACAAGATAGTCGATCCAAATACAAATACAGTGGTATATAAAGGAAACAGGAAAGTGGTAGATACTCCGATCAGTGCAGAAACTGCCAAACAGATGCAGGATCTTTTAAGAAGGGTCGTCTCCGATCCTGAAGGGACCTGCCGTCACTATAAAGCCAAGAGCGTTGAAGTCATGGGCAAGACCGGTACTTCGGAGATCCCATTGGGCGGTGAATACAGTGAAGATGAAAACATCATCTCGTGCATGCTGGGATTTCCTTATGAAGATCCGCAATATATGGTCTATTTTGCCTATGTATCGCCGATGACGCTTTATCACAATTATGAGATCAAACCGATCCCGGATCTGATCGACAGGATCGCATTACTGGAGAATGTATCTTTCGATGAAAACGGGAATGGTCCTAAATATATCGAAGAATTCGATATGCCTAAACTTCTTTCTAAAAGTATCGATGAGGCAAAAAAGATCCTTGAAGATATGGATCTGGAGATCATCGTCATCGGAGACGGAAACAATGTGACAGGCCAGTATCCTGATGAGAACAGCAAGGTTTATTCAAACCGTAGGGTATTTCTGTTATCTGACGGCAAAAATATTACGATCCCTGATTTTAACGGCTGGAGCAGAAAAGAAGTGATCAACTACTGGAATCTGTCAAAGCTTTCGATCGTGATGGATGGCTTCGGTGTGGCTTATGCACAATCTGTAGCGCCTTACAGTGTCATTGATCCATCGACCAATATTACGATCAGTTTCCGTGAGATTAATTACACAGAGCCTGTTCAAGAGGAAGAAAAGATCCCGGAAGAAAATAATGAATAGTGTTTACCGTGACGAATAATGTTGTATAATAGCCCTATGCGATATTTAATAGGATTGCTTTTAAGCGCTGGTATGATGATCCTTTTGATGCCTAAGTTCATCACTTATCTTAAGTCAAGGAACATCAACCAGGTCATTTCTGAATATGCATTGAAGGAATTCAAGGAAAAAGGGAAGACGCCGATTATGGGTGGTCTGCTTTTCGTCATCATTCCGATCATCGTCTACATGATCATCTATTTCAAAGGAATGACTGATAGAAGGCTTCTGTTCGTCCTGCTTTCATATGTGCTTTACTGTTCAGTAGGATTTATCGATGACTGTCTGGTCATTTCGTCCCGTTCTAATGAAGGACTTTCACCAATCACAAGACTTGTGATGGAATTCGTATATGCGCTGATTCTCTTTATTCTGTTTAGAGATGTCATTCCGATGCAGGTGACGATCCCGTTCCTTAAGATCGGCATAAGTTTGAAGTGGTATGTCTTTGTACCGTTCATGCTGCTCCTTTATATGGCTGAAGCCAATGCCGTCAATTTCACTGATGGTATGGATGGACTGTGTGCCGGTGTCTCATTCATCGGGCTGGTAGCTTTCTTCATCCTTTCCCTGATCTGCAGGCAGCACAGCATAGCTTTGTTTATTGCCTGCATCCTGGGTGGATTATTAGGCTATCTTAAGTTTAATTTCAAACCGGCCAGGATCTTTATGGGTGATAGCGGTTCACTGGCTTTAGGAGCTTTATTTGCCTCCTTGGGTATCGTCCTTGATCAGGCTGTTGCGCTGTTTTTTATCGGTGGAGTATTCGTTGTGGAAATGGCCTGTGTACTGATACAGCAGATCGCTGTCCGTGTCTTCCACAAGCGTGTCTTCTCATATACACCTATCCATTATGCCTTTGTGCTCAAGGGGATCGAAGAGACCAAGGTCGTTGAAGGCTTCTATCTGGTTGAACTGATATTGGCTCTGATCGGTCTTCTTATCGGTATAAATACCTTATGAATTACAGGATCGACACAGATGATCTTCCTATAAAAGAGCGCATCTGTAAAATAAACGGCATTGATGAAAAGGATCTTGATGTCTCTAAGTTCATAGTCGACTATGAACTTGAGATCCTTAAAGATTTCAAAAAAAAGCTTTTATCAGACAAAGATAAAAGATTTTTTATTGTGGGAGACTATGACTGTGATGGCATATGCGCTACGACGATAATCAAAAAACTCTTTGAGGATCTAGGCATCGAATCAAACTACTATATTCCCAGCCGTTCAAAGCAGGGCTATGGCCTGAATAATGAGATCGTAAAAACAGCTTATGACAACGGTTTTAAAGCTTTGATCTGTGTAGACAACGGTGTTGTTGCCTATGATCAGATGAAGTACGCAAAAAGTCTGGGCTTGAAGACTTATGTGATTGATCATCACGAATATGAAAAACAGGTCGAAGTCGACGGCTTCCTTCATCCGGATCTTTTTCCTGAACGGTATCATGACATGTGTGCAGCGGGACTATGCTGCCTATTGTCAAACAGTTTTCGTGAAGATGATCTGACCAGCGTTTATGGCGGTCTAGCGACTCTGGCAGATATGGTGAGCGTTTTGAACTATAACCGCTATCTGCTTAAAAAGATGATCACGATACTATATTCCAAACAGATCCTGCCGTTAATGTATCTTTTAGCAGGAAACGAGATCAGTTATGATTCGCTTTCCTATAATGTGATCCCAAAGATCAACGCTGTATCAAGACTTGAAGAGATGATGAACGTCAATTATGTGGTCAGATATCTTCTGGATAACTCGCCTGAATGCATGAAATACCTGAACAAGATCGAAGAGATCAACCGAACAAGAAAGGACCTCACTTTACAGATGTCTTCTCTGGCGGAAAGACTGTGTGATGGTTCTGAAAGGATCATCATCGTAAGATCCGAGGTGTTCAAGGAAGGCTT
>JAFWKS010000193.1 GCA_017511325.1 Erysipelotrichaceae bacterium | reverse complement strand
TACCTGCAAGGCTGTAAGAAGAAAACAGATCGTTGGTGAAGCCTATATTCAAAAGCTCTATGAAGATACCAGGTCATTGTATCATCTTGATCAGGCCAGCTCTATTACAGGAAACAGGGATCTTGGGCCTCTTCCTTTTGGTTCAAAGATCCTGCTTATTTCTCTGGCTTCGATCTGGGCAATCATAGGTGTGTATTACTTAAAGAACATAAATAATGATAAATAACTAAACAAAAGCCCATTTATGGTTTATTATATTTGTGTTAAGGCAAAACCTTACAAAGGGAGTTAGAAATATGAAAAAATTATTAGTGTTACTGGTCAGCTTAATGCTGATAGGATGCGTTTGCGGTTGCCAGAAGAAAGAAGAACCACAACCTGAACCAGCACCAGCTCCAGCACCTGCTGATGAAGTAAAGGTCACAAGCTATGCTGATTATGTTGCTTTACCATCTGATGGTTCAGCTGAAGTTACTGTTGAAGGCTACGTTCAGGCTGTTCAGTCTTACTGGAACGGTGCAAAGCTTTATCTTCAGAACAAAGATGGCGGCTACTTCGTATATTGTGAAGGCAGTGGCGAAGATGTAAACAACATTTCGGAAGAAGATTACGCTAAGCTGGTCGATTCTACTGATTTTACTGATGGCTGGACAGGTCTGGCTAACGGTATGAAAGTCCAGGTAACCGGAACCAAATCTGAATGGTCTGGTGAAGTTGAGCTTGTCAACAGTACTGTTAAAGTCATCGATGACGGCGACAAGTGGCTCTCAGAAGCTTATGACATCACTGGCGCTTTACCAACTGATCCTGCAGCTTACATGAACCAGAGAGTTAAGATCAGCGATGTTACAGTCGTTGCATCAAACGATGAAGGCGCTGCTTTCCTGTATAACTGGGATGGTTCAGGACAGCCGGGAAATGACCTGTATTTCAAAGTTGAAAAAGACGGTATGACTTATACGTTCGTCGTTGAATCATATCTGTGCTATGACGGTTCTGAAGCTTATGAAGCTGTCGAAGCTTTACAGGTCGGACAGGTGTTGGATCTTGAAGGTTTCCTTTACTGGTATGAAGGACCTCAGCCACATATCACATCTGTTACAGTCAAGTAATAAAACCAAAAGAGGAAGGATGCGCAATTCTTCCTTTTTAATTCATTTTTTTATCAATTCGAGAGGAAAACTCTTATAATATATATGTAGTCATAAATAGGAGGAAAAATTACATTATGGCAGTAAAAGTTGCAATTAACGGCTTCGGACGTATCGGAAGACTTGCTTTCCGTCAGATGTTCGGTGCTGAGGGTTATGAAGTTGTTGCTATCAACGATTTAACAAGCCCAAAGATGTTAGCTAATTTATTAAAGTATGACTCTGCTCAGGGTGGATACTGCGGTACATTTGGCGAAAACAAACACACTGTTTCTTCTAAAGAACCTGAAATGGAAGAAGACGGCAAGACTGTAAAGGTTCCTGGTTCTATCACAGTTGATGGCAAGGAAATCACGATCTATGCTAAACCAAACGCAGCTGATTTACCTTGGGGTGAATTAGATGTAGATGTAGTATTGGAATGCACAGGCTTCTATACTTCAAAAGCAAAGGCACAGGCTCATATCGATGCTGGTGCTAAGAAGGTTGTTATCTCTGCTCCTGCAGGAAACGATCTGCCAACAATCGTTTACAATGTTAACCACAAGACATTAACCAAGGAAGATAAGATTATCTCCGCTGCTTCATGCACAACTAACTGTTTAGCACCTATGACAAAGGCTCTGAACGACTATGCTCCGATCCAGGCTGGTATCATGACAACTGTTCATGCTTACACTGGTGACCAGATGATCCTTGATGGACCACACAGAAAGGGTGATTTGCAAAGAGCAAGAGCTGGTGCTGCTAACATCGTTCCTAACTCAACTGGTGCTGCTAAGGCTATCGGTCTTGTAATTCCTGAATTAAACGGCAAACTCATCGGTGCTGCACAGAGAGTTCCTACTGTTACAGGTTCTACAACAATCCTTCATGCTGTTGTTAAGGGCAAGGATGTAACTGTTGATTCAATCAACGAAGCTATGAAGTCACAGTCTAATGAATCATTCGGTTACACAACTGAAAAACTGGTTTCATCTGATATCATTGGTATGAGATTCGGTTCATTATTCGACGCTAACCAGACAATGGTATCTGATATGGGCGATGGCACTTATCTGGTACAGGTTGTTTCTTGGTACGACAACGAGAACTCTTACACATCACAGATGGTAAGAACTATCAAGTACTTCGCTGAATTAGGTTAATCTTTAAAGCGATTCAAGCAAACAAGAATAAGACAGATGTTCATTAAATGGACATCTGTTTTTTTGTAATTTATGAACTCCTATATCAATATCAGTTTTTTAAAAATTTGGAAATTGATGAAATACGTTTTAAACTGATATGCAAAAATTCAAATCATTACAGATAGACAGAATGCTTTCATGGCCAAGAAAAGTTTGATTGCTTTTTTCTAGGGGCATAAAAAAAACCGTATCATATGATACGGCTTTATAAAAGGTATGTTTTGAATTATTAGCTGGCAGCTGAGACCTTAGAGTCAACATGCATGCCCATACCAGCAGTGTGAGAAGAAACCTCAGAAGCAAGATACAGAACAGCGTTTGCAACTTCTTCAGGTTTAGCATATCTCTTGTCCATAGCATAAGTGCCGGCAAGCATAGCCATTGCTTCTTCATGAGTCATTGTATCACCAAAGAAGTCTTTTTCGATTCTGAGCATCATTGGAGTATCAACAGGTCCTGGGCAAACGTAATTTACATGAACACCAACAGGGCCGAGTTCAAGTGCGATACACTTAGTTAAACCTGCAACTGCATACTTAGATGAAACATAAGCACTGTTTCCTGCAGTAGGTTCATAAGCTGCAGCAGAAGCGACTACGACAACTGCTCCAGACTGCTTTTCGATCAGTGTAGGTGCGGCATACTTCATTGTCAGCATGACAGCGAAGACATTGAGCATATAAGTCTGTTCAAACAGATCAAGTGTCATATCCTGAACAGGATGAGCTTTTCCTTCATAACCTGCATTTGGTACTACGATATCGATTGTACCGAAATGAGCCTTAGCGTTTTCAACGAAATTCTTGATGTCTTCCTCTTTGTTTAAATCTGCTACAAAACCAGCGACCTGGCCTTCAGCCGCTCCAAGAGTTGGAAGCAGAGAGTCAATCTTAGCCTGGCTTGTAGAAGAGAAGGCAACTTTGGCACCTTCATTCAGGAAGCCTTTTACGATTGCTGTACCAATACCGCCAGTACCGCCGGTAACTAATACAACTTTGTCTTTTAATTTAAGATCCATATAATAAATATTCCTTTCTCATAGGCAACGACAGATTATTGCCAATAAAATTATATACTATTGACAGATTTAGAAACAGACTAAATTGTGAACAAAATAACAATTTTTCAGCTTTTGATTTGAATTGACATAGAAAATCTGTGCTTTATTTGCAAGAGAGTCTGAAATCTGCTGCAGACAGAAGATATTTTTATGTTTGCCTAAAGCAGAAGATATTAATTACAATAAAAATGATGCGTAGCGACAGAATATATCAGTTATGCAGGATGATACTAACGCCTGTCTTCAGGTGTTTTTATCATCCGCAAGTGATCGGCGCTGAAAAGATCCCTGAAAAGGGAAGGATAATCCTGGCGGGCAATCATAAACACGCTTTAGATCCGATCCTTGTAGATATATGTACAAAACGTACGGTTCACGCTCTGGCAAAAAGTGAACTTTTTAAAGGACAATTTGGCTTGTTTTTTAAAGCCATAGGTGCGATCAGTGTTGATCTTGATGCGAATAAAAACCCTGAAGCATATGAAAAGGCTAAAGAGATCCTTAGAAATGACGGAGTGATAAACATCTCACCGGAAGCAGCCAGAAACTATACAAAGAAACTGCTTCTGCCTTTCAAGAGCGGAGCTGTCCGTCTGGCGATCGAGACGGG
>JAFWKS010000192.1 GCA_017511325.1 Erysipelotrichaceae bacterium | reverse complement strand
GACATCAGCTTTACTTCTCGATCATCTCCTCAATGATCAATATCGTTTTAGGCGTGCTGTTTGTCAGAGTGTTCGATCTCAGCGTCGTCGGCACAGCCTTGGCTACGATCATCTCACAGTTCGTTACAGACATCCTGACTTTGAGACTGGTCTTCAATTATGACGGCATCAATTTTGATTTCAGAAATATCGATTTCTCTTTTGAGCTGGTAAAGGAGATCTGCGAGTTAGGCATTCCGGCCGGTTTCCAGAACATGCTTATTGCTCTAAGTTCAATGATGGTCCAGTCACATACCAATCGTTTTTCCAACGAGATCATATCCGGTATCGGTGTAGCTGAAAAGATCATCAACTGGGGACAGCTTCCATCTGTAGCGATCTCCGGAGCGACGATGTCACTGGTCGCGCAGAATATCGGCGCCAATGATTACGAGCGTGTTCAGGATTCCATCAGCGAAAGCGCGAAGATCTCTTCAGCTTTTACCTGTTTCATGATCGTTGTCATCTATCTGGCCGCACCGTTTCTGACTTCGCGATTCAATGACGATCCTGCAGTTGCCTACTATGGTACTGAGATGATCAGAAGCGCGATCTACGGTGTCTTCTTTATCAATCTTTCGCATATCTACAACGCTGCCTGCAGAGCTGCAGGAAACGTCAGAGTCCCTATGTATATCGCGATATTTGGCCAGGTCATCTGCAAGTATCTGTTTGTCGATATCGGCTTGAGGATCGTTTATGATGTACATGTGCTGTATTATGGAACAGCATTCGGATATGTGATGGCCGGTATTCTGGCAACTTTATATTTCCACACTTCAAGCTGGGCTAGAAAGAATAAACTGATAAAAGAAAAAGAGACTCATGAAGGATCGTAAACTGTTTGGTTCACTGATGTTGTTTATCGCAACATTGATGTGGGGCCTGTCATATTCTATCCAAAGCATTTCCTCAGAGAATCTGGGGACTTTTACGGTCGTCTTTTTTAAAGGCCTGGGCGGATTGGCGCTTTTGCCGATGCTGATCGCAAAAAAGCACAGGTTCAGTCTTAACGAGATCTTGAGCGGCATGGCGATCGGCACTTCTGCATTTCTTGGCTGTATCTTTCAGCAGCTGGGCATCGAAAACTCAACTATCTCCAAAGCCAGTTTTATAACTACGCTCTATATTATCTTTGTCCCGCTCATTGAATGGATAAGCGGCAAAAAGATCAGCAGAAAGATCCTGATCTCCGTAGCTGTCGCCTTGTTAGGTCTGTACTTTTTGTGTTTTTCCGGTACAGAGACATTCGGGATCGGTGATTTTTATCTACTGATATGTTCGATATTCTTTGCCCTGCAGATCATCCTGATCGACAAATATACCAGGATATATGATCCACTGGCGATGACCTTTCTTGCCCAGATAACTGTTTCTCTTTATTCAGGGATCCTGATGCTCGTGCTGGAAAAGCCGACAATTGAGGCGATCAGTACATCGATCGTTCCGATCCTTTACATGGTTTTCATTTCCGGAGCCTTGGCACAGTCTTTCCAGATCATCTTCCAAAGAGATGTAGGTGCTTCCTTGTCTTCTTTGATCATGAGCTTTGAATCAGTCTTCGGTGCCATCTTTGGCTGGATCGTCTTGTCGCAAAGCCTTTCGCTCAAAGAGATCTTCGGCTGCATCCTGGTCTTTATAGCGATACTGATCGCTGAATCATAAAAAAAGAAGATGTTTATTCATCTTCTTGTCCAAGTTTAGCGATCTGGAATAACTCATTGGTAAATTCATGATAGTGCTTCGGGAAGTTTTCTGAACCGGAGGCATGGATCTTTTTACTGTTTATGATCGCATCCATATTGAACATTGTTCCGTCAAGCACTCCTTTAGGATGTTCTCCTTTAAAACCATCCCAGGAAAGAAGATCACATTCATTCATCAGTTTCAGGATCCTTTCCTTCTCGCAGGTATTCTTCAGTTCGACGATCCTTTTGTCTTTTCCGTCTTCATATCTGATCCCGTATCTTGAAATTTCCGCTGAGCGATCTTTCATCAAGACCTCATATTCGATCGTTTGGCGCATACCCATGATGCGGATCGTGATGTGTTCAAACGATTCGATCGGTTCAGACTTTCTGATACTGTGTATGAGTGATTCAATTAATCCTTGCAAAATGATCTCCTTTTATCCTTCTTTGATGATAAGATTTTCATATTCATCGGCGACTTCGTTGATGATGCTTAAGATCTTTAAAGTATCTCTGTTTGCCTCATTCATATTGAGGATGATTATCTCGGTGTCATCAAGTTCACTCAGACAATCATACAAGGCATCGAGGTTTTCGCCGTAGTATTCCGGAAAATCAAAGATCTCTTTAAGATACTTATGTCCTTTCTGGTTCAGCAGGATAGCATCCAGAATGACGGTTTTGATCTGTTTGTCGCCATGATCGTCAATAGAGAGCGTGACGTTGTTGTAATCTTCGTTGACGTCACATATCACTTTGATCACGACCGTAGAGAAAACATTGACCACTTCGTAATCCTGAAGGATGATCTCGGTGTCTTCAAGATAACTCAAGTGGGCATAGAGAGAATCAAAATCATCACCATCGAAGCCTTCAAATACTTCTGACAGGTAAGCAAATTCTTCTTTGTTCAAGCGCGCAATACTAAGATATATCTTCATTCTTTTTCTCCATAAAGCTGTATAAAACTTCTGTAATGATCCTCGGTATAGAAAATCAGACCATCATCGGAAAAGACGATCCTTTTGGCGTTTCTTTTGCCGCCTTCATAATCGATATCGCATTCATAGTATATCCTGCCTTTCTTCACTGGCAGGATCTCCTGGACATTTGTAAAGATATCTCCGCCGATGCTGCAGCCTTTGCAGACTTCTCTCAGATTGCCTTTGGAGGATTTCCAGCCCATCTTATTGGCTTGTTTCTTCGTAACGAAATTGCCGGGAAGCTTGTTGTAGGTATGGATGTATAAGGCGACGTCATCCTTGGAATCATAGTGTCCGTCTTCAGTGATCCTGTTTTCGACTGCCGGCACAGGTTCTCCGGGTGTGATCGAAAAATCTGATAGTCTAAGTAATACAAAAACTCCCGTCGCCAGCAGCATCAGCAGCAAGAGCGGTCTAAGCCACTTATTTGAATTGTTCTTTTTATTTTTTACCATTATCTTTTCTTATTATATAATAAATACACGAACGTTATTAATTTCTCGATGATCAAAGAGAAGACCAAAAGCACAAATATGAGTGTCTGCCTGAAAGCAGAATAATAACGGATCTGAAATGAAGAAAAACTTAGGAAGGATATTGCCGTTCATAATAATGGCACTGGTCACAGTGCTTCTTTTGACGTTTGGTCTTTCCAGATGTTCGGAAAAAGAGGTCACGCTGGTGATAAGGGAAAATCAGGACAACCTGATCAACGTCCCGGTCTATGATGAGATCCACTCTCATACCTTTGCCTTTCTGGGTCCAGAAGAAGCAGATGGCACAGTCATCTATGAGCTTGTTTCGGCCAAGGATCAGGATTTCAATGAAGTCGATTATTTTACTCTTGTTTCCGATTATGAAACGAAGCTGACTGCCAAAGCAGGGACTCCGGCAGGATTGTATACGCTGACTATCAGAGCATACTGTCTCACCGAAAACGGAAAACAGGTCTACAAGGATATCACATACATCTATAAGGTAGACAAAGCCAAGAGCGATTATACTCTGGAGCCTTCCGGTGTAGCTGACCTTGTATACAACGGCAGCATGCAGCAACTGATGCATGGCGGAAGCGCGCTTCATGGAACCATCATGTACAAGCTTGATGATGGTGAATGGTCTGAAGAGATCCCTTCAGCACTTGAGGCCGGTATTTATACTGTTTCCTATAAGCTGGTCGGTGATGTAAATCACGAGGACATAAAAGAAAAAAGCGTGATGGTGACGATCGGTCAGGCGAAAGTGACTTATCGCCCGGGCTTTTCTTTCAATAGCGGCGCTTCCTTGACTTCGCTTCTTGACTACATCAGAAACAACACGCATGACAGCGACAAGATCGTCGTTGAAAGCGCGACTTCAGCATACGTTGAAGTCACATATAACGGTGAAGAACAGTATAACGGATATCGCTGTCCTGAAGGAGTGGATATGGTCGGTTCAGACCATGGCACGAACGCCGGGACCTATATCGCGATCTATTCACCGCTGCCTAATTACTGCTGGCCTGATGGTACCAGGGTTCCAATAACAGTCACCCTGGTGATCAAGAAAAAAGCTCTTCCGCTTCCGGAAGTCAATGATGTCTTGCAGTATAACGGTGATTGGCAATATGCCAACATCAGCAATTATGATGAAAACACCATGCTTATCGTCGGCAACCGCGGCAAGGAAGTCGGCACATATATGGCAGTTATCGTTTTAAAAGACAGGGAAAACTACAGGTGGGCTGATGACAGGCCTTTCGATGTCGTTCTGGATTGGCATATTTTCCCTAAGAAAGTTACAGTTCCGGAAGTATCTACCATTTACGTATATAAGACGACAGGTACACTTCATCTGCCGGTAGTTCAGTGTGTAACGGAAAAAGATTTCAATTACTTTGATCCTGGTCTCATGAAGATCGTTTCCGGATATAAGGGATTATTTACGGGCGATTATAAAGTCAGAGTCGAACTTAAAGACAAGGAAAACTTCGTCTGGAACGATGAAGAAGGCGGCAGCGGCTATCGCGATATCCCTTGGACGATCTTGAGGAAGATCATAGGCGACAAGCCGGAAAATGTTTCTGTAGCTTATGATGGAGCCGTACATGGAAACGGCTACGGCGTCAAAGAAGGCGTCGATATAGATGGACCGATATCCGGTATCAAAGCCGGCGAATACATTTCGACATACAGACCATTAGCCAATTACTGCTGGTCTGATGGAACATATGATGAAGTCACAGTCAAAATGACGATCGAAAAAGTCAAAGCAAGTATCACGGCTGAACCGAAAGTCTATGAAGGCCTCGTCTATAACGGAAACTTGATGTGTCTGCTTGAAGAGATCGGAAGTTCCGATGCGGGCCTGATGCTGTACAAGCTGGACTATGAAGGTATAGAAGGCCATTATTCTTATCTGCCTCCAATGGCCAGTGAAGCAGGAAACTACAGGATCAGCTATTATGCCAACGGCGATGAGAACCATTATCCATCTGATGAGGCATATCTGGATGTAGTGATCGGTAAAGCTGAACCAGTCATCATCGCTAAACCTGAAAGAGTTGAAACGATGTATGACGGATCGATGCACGAACTGACAACAGCCGGCAGATCAGGACACGGTCATTTTGAATACAGACTTGAAAATACCGACTTCTCAGCCAAGATCCCTCAGGCAGAGAATGCCGGAACATATTATATCTACGTGAAATTCGTCGGTGATCGCAATCACAACGACAAGGAAACGTATACCGTAATCTCAAGGATCCTTAAGGATAATGATGCTCAGTATGTAAGCAGACCTGAAGAAAAAGAGATCACTTATACAGGTCAGCCTTTACAATTGGCTGAACCTGGTGTCGTTGAAGAGGAAGTTGGAGAGATCCTTTACAGTCT
>JAFWKS010000016.1 GCA_017511325.1 Erysipelotrichaceae bacterium | reverse complement strand
CAGAGAAAAAGAGACGATCAGACTTGGTCAGGAACAGCGAGCTAAACTTGAAGCTTCCAGCAACAAGATCTTCGGCAAGCTCAACGACAGAGCCTATGTCGGAGCATTGGATATCGGAAGTGTGAAGATCATCTTCTATCCTAACGAAATCTTCTCCCGCTATATGAACTATATCGATCTTGATAAAGAAATGCTGGTAAGCTATTCGAACGGTTATGGTCCATATATCCTGCCGCTGGATTTTGAATTCATAACTTATGAAATGTTCACGGATACGCTGACAAGAAAAACAAAAGAAAAGATCATCGAAACATTGAAAACGATCTAAAAATTATAAGACAGAATCATTTCTGTCTTTTTTCTGCCTTAGTATGATTCTCGTTCAATTTGATATACTATCTTATATAAATATTTAAAATAACCAAAGGAGCATTCGATGAAAAAGTTTATTATCTTATTGGTCTCACTTTTTATCCTGTGTGCCTGTTCCTCATCTCCTGCTGCTGCTTCAGGCGAAAGCGGCAAAGGAAACAATGTCAACGAACAGGACGAACTGATCGCCAGCAAGGTCGTGGCCACCAAAGCTGTTGATCTGGCAGGCAAAATGACTTCCCGCAATTTTGACAACATCTTCACTGTAAACATTCCGGAAGACTGGAATATTACGATCGGCGGTGCCGACTGGTATCTTTGGATCAGAATGTATGATCCGGCTGAACCGGCTTTACAGGTCTTCACGACCATTTCGACCACAAGTATTCTGAAAAGCGATCAAGCTAAGGAATTTTATGAATACTGCTACAATCTGACCGGTGATAATTATCTTTACGGTCCGACATCTGCCATGATAGTCAACAGCAGTGCAACGATGAAAGAATACTTCGAAGACTATATGGACTATATCGACTGGATCGCCAAGTATGATCCTACATTTGCCGGATTTGATTTCCCGCTCATCAGCAGTTTTAATGAGATCGAGTCCTGGGATGTTGATGATTCCTATTCATCGATCGCCATCGACAACAAGCTGATCCACGGCGAATATACTGAAGGTCTTTCCCAGCAAAGAGCTGAAGGGCTCTTCAACGGATGCTTCACCAATGGTCTTTCCATGATGGACCCTGGATATGACTGCGGTTTCTATATCGTCTACAACATCAGCGGTATCTCTGCCCCTTATGGCATGCTTAGTGAATATGAGAGCGTTCTTAGTTCCATTCTCAACAGCATCCAGTACAGTGATTCTTGGCTGAAAACTGCTGCCCAGAATCAGCAGATCTCCTTTGAAACAGCACAGCAGGTCAATCAGATCATGCAGCAGACTTCACAGATAATCACGGATGGCTGGAATCAGCGCCAGGCTTCCTACGACAGGATCTCTCAGGCATATTCAGATTCTACTCTAGGTTATGATCGTTATTACGACACCGAGACTGGCGAAGTATATCGCGTTGAATATGGAGTTATGGATAACTATACCGGTGATCGTTATCAGCTTATCGAAAACGATTCCGATCTGTATTCACTTCCTGTCAGCGGTTATATCTATAAATGATCTTGAATATCTTCAGCGCAAAAAAACGATCTATGAACAGATCGTTTTTTGATTAATAGTTGTCTATTATAAGCCGTTCTTTCCTAACAGTTCAAGGAAGTTTTCTGTTTCGTTCATGGTCGTCAGTCTGCTGGTAAGAACACCGCCGCGCATTTCAGCGATCTTTCTGTAGACCTTGGCATCGT
>JAFWKS010000191.1 GCA_017511325.1 Erysipelotrichaceae bacterium | reverse complement strand
TTTACGAACATAATTCATTCAAACAAAGACTTCTGTTATATAATCCGAAGTCTTTTTTATTAAAATGGAAATAGAAAGACAAATCGTTATTTACAGGTGAACACAAATGATAAAGAAAAAGACTCATACAGTCCTTATCCTTTTGTCAATTTTGACTACATGCCTATTTTGTGGATGTGAAGCATCAGGAACAAACAAAGCAGACGATACCACTGTTGACGCAAACAGAAACGACTATGTCAATGTCTATGAGGTTTCAGAATACCTTACAGAAGATCAGTATGACGAATACATGAATGATGACGGAACTCTTTTTCATAGGCTTCTTGAGTACAGGCATTTGTTGACCGATTGTTCGGAGTTCGAATTCTTTGCCTATTGTAATAATTTTATAGAAGTCATAAACAACGAGATACCTGAAATATGTTATGTGAATTTCGGTACGGAATTTCAGGCTCAATCAGAATATGTCATCAATGGAGAAAACATAATAGCAGCAGAGGCGATACAGGTATCGGAGAACTACTTTTCACTATTTCCTATAGATATAACAGCAGGAAGAGGCTTTCAGTCAACGGATTTTGATTACCATGATTCAGAATCCATTCCTGTAATCCTGGGAGAGGCATATCGGGAGCTTTTTAATCTGAGTGATACATTTGAAGCATTCTATATAGGCGATCGAAGGACCTTCACGGTCATCGGTTTCGCAGATACGGAATCCATTTTCTATCTGCGCTCTGGTAAACGAATGGAATCTTATGAATGCTATATTGTTATGCCGTTCGAAAACATCGGGGAGGACTCTGCTTCTGAAACAGCTGCAAGAGCGGTCCTCCTTCAAGAGATTTGCGGTTATGTCGAGCTAAATGGTGACCGCAGTTCCGCCTTGCAGACAATTCGGAGATACTTGAAGGATGTTGGGCTAGAAGATTGGAGCGAAGCAATCGCCGTAAATGATAAAAGTTTATTTGACAAATTAATGTGACAGACAAATTCTAGTTTCGTCGAGATGTTTATAAAGGTGTAGATTTACGAACATAATTCATTCAAACAAAGACTTCTGTTATATAATCCGAAGTCTTTTTTATTAAAATGGAAACAGAAAGACAAATCGACGTTTGTCGAGATATCGCGAAATCTGGATTTATCAGGAAGGAAAGAGATTATGTCGCATGAGCAAGAGAAAAAAGTAATCGAACAATATACCGGTTTCCCCGAGAAGAATCGTCTGACCTATACAAAGGCAAACGAAACCGAGTTTATCGTAACCATGCACTACTTGCACAAATTCCTTCGTCCAAACGCTAAAATTGCTGATATCGGAGCGGGCGGTGGAACATACACGAAAGCACTGGCTGATGAAGGCTACCTTGTGGATGCAGTAGAACTCACCCCTCGCTATGTTGAAGAAATGAAGTCTTTGTTTGCCGGCAACAGTAAAGTGAGCGTATTTGAGGGAAATGCCAAAGATCTATCTTTCCTGAACGAGGATGCCTATGATATTGTTCTTCTCATGGGCCCCGTATACAGTCTGAAAGATTTTGAAGAACGGAAGCTTGCCTGTGCCGAAGCGCTGCGGATTGCAAAGCCCGGCGGTGTGGTTTTCATCGCCTTCTGCATGCAGGATGCAGGACTGATCCACGAAATCTTCATGAGTGAGAACCCGGCAATAGAGATTACAACGATCGGTTATGACAGAGAAACCGCTCTCGTGACTGAAAACACGGGATCTTCAAGAATACTGGATACGATGATGGTCGTGGACGAGCTAATCAACGCTGTCTGCCAGGAAAACAACGCAGACAAAGTCTGCAGATTTTCCCAGGACGGCATCTCCCAGATCATCAGCGAATCTGTAAATTCGATGAATGAAGCATCCTACAAAGAATGGATCCAATATCTGCTCGCGACTGCAGAAAGACCTGACCTAATGGGCTTCTCTGACCATATCGTTCAAGTGCTGGAAAAGAGATAAATTCGTGTTTATCGGGATCTTTTATCAATCGTCTTTTTGTTGGAATGGCAAGGAAACTCGGTTCTTCAGAGCCGAGATGAATTGCCTCGAAGAATGCGCATACGGTAACCATTGATACGTTAAAATATGCTATAATAAAAGTATGAAACGGCATGATGAAAGACTTACATACGGTAGGACATGCGTGTACAATTTGAACTATCATATCGTATGGGGCACCAAATATCGGAACAAAGTTCTTAACAGAGATATTGAAAATGAGCTGAAACAAATGCTATACGATATCGCTGCGGAAAAAGGCTTTTCCATAACGCATTTGGAAATCGGGACTGACGACCATGTTCATCTTTTGGTCTCCGCTCCGCCAAAGCTTTCTGTGACGACGATCGTCAGCTGTTTGAAGGGTACATCCGCCTTTCGTCTGTTTCGAAGACATCCTGAGCTGAAACAATTCTACTGGAAAAAGGAAGACCGGCATCTGTGGTCTCCGTCATATTTCGTGGAAAGCATTGGAGCTTCGAACGAAAAGGCGGTTGCCAAATACATTGATGATCAGCGTGCAAAGGAGAAAGAGACAGATGGTGATTAAAAAAGGATTCAATATACGCATCTATCCCAGCGCTGATCAGAAAGCACTGTTCGCAAAAACATTTGGTGCCTGCCGCTGGCTGTACAACCAAATTCTCGCCCTTCAGAAGGAACGTTACGACAACTCTTCGGAAGCGGGATTCCTGACGACATATTCCATGAACTATATTCTCACACAGCTCAAACGGGAATGTCCCTGGCTGAAAGAGGCTGATGCCACCGCACTGACAGGAGTGAACGATAACCTCGGCCGCGCATTCAGAAACTTCTTTCAAAAGAACGCCAAAGCACCAAGGTTCAAATCCAAAAAGCATGAACAAAGCTATATTTCCAAATGTGTGAACAACAATATGCGCATCATTGACGGACACCACATTCTGATTCCAAAAGCCGGCATTCTGTACTACAGAAGCGGGCTTATCCCGCATGGCCGGATCTGTTCTGTTACTATACGGATGAAACCTTCCGGAAAGTATTACGCTTCCGTTCTCTGTGAATATGAAGAAGAACCTTTGGCAAAGACCGGAAACGCCATTGGGATAGATGTCGGCCTGAAAAATCTCGCTGTGCTTTCGGACGGCACGAAGATACCGGCTGTGCGGTTTGACAAAGCTCTGGAAGATAAGCTCGTTTACTGGCAAAGGATCATGTCCCGCAGGCTTCTGAAAGCCAAAGAAGCAATGCGTGAGGATCCAAACCTTAAACTGAGCGACTTTCGAAATTACTGGAAGGCAAAGCAAATGGTTGCAAAGATCAATGAGCACATCGCCTCTCAAAGACGTGACTATCTTCAGAAGATCACTACGGAGCTTGTGCGCAAGTATGATGTGATCGTAGTTGAAGATCTGTACGCAAGTCACATGATAAAGAATCATAAACTGGCGAGAGCGATTGCGAATGCCGGATGGCGTGAATTCGTCACGATGCTTGAGTACAAATGTGGATTTTACGGAAAAGAACTTCGTAAAGTCGATCCACGCAGCACATCGCAAATGTGCAGTGACTGCGGATGCATAAACAATCGCCTTGGCTTCTCGTCTTATGGATGGCTGAAGGTGCGGGAGTGGAACTGCCCGATCTGTGGTGCACACCATGACCGTGATGTGATTGCGGCAATAAACATACTGAATCTTGGACTTGCATAAAGAAAAACAGAAAAGGCCCGGAACGGGCCATGGCCAATAGCGGGATGTCGAAGGTATGTATCTGTACCAGACTACCGTGTTCCCAGAAGCCCTGTGCCTTCAGGCACGGGTAGTTCACGAAACGCGTCACACATAGTTCGATCGCGTTTTTTTGCGAACGATGAACCGATAATCTATAATAAAGGTGTTTAAAATAACATATTTTTGAAGAATAATACACGATATCAGAGTACTTTCGGTTCAGGTACTTTTTTTGTGCGTTATTCAAACAAAGAGAAGGGAGGACAACTTGATGCAGATTGCAGTCAAGCACTATCGAACCGTTTATACAAACGGCGACTTTGTAATTGCGATATATCTGCAATTACAGGAAAAGGGCGAGAGATTTGTGACCTGCAAGGGTTACGGACTTCCGCAGAATCAGAACTGTTTCTATTTATTTGATGGCGAGGAAGTTGAAGATCCTAGAACCGGAAAGAAAGTCTTCAAGGTTTCCAACTATATGATGACGGAACCAAAAACCGGACAGTCACTCAACATGTTTTTCAGTGGAGACGACTTTTTAGGCATTGGTAAAGACATCATCAGGAGGATCGTGAAGGAATTTGGATCGGACACATTCAGAACCATCGAGGAGGATCCGGAAAGGATACTGTCGGTTTCCGGCATGAACGCTGAAAAGCTCAGAATCCTCGTCAGAGGGTACCAGAACGCTAGCTCATTCAAGAAACTGACGAAATTTCTGTCACCTATGGGCATATCGTCCAGAGCCATAAGGCTGATCAACGATGCAAGATTTGATGAAACAGGGATCAGAGATGATCCTTTTTCGTTGCTTGATATCAAGGGGGTCGGCTTTAAAACCTGCGACACGATCGCCAGATATCTTAATACGGCTCTTGATTCTCCATCAAGGATCAAAGGCAGCATTATTGAGGCCATGCAGGAGTTTACTCTGTCCGGCAGCACTTACGTGATTGATTCTGAACTGATCGAAAGAGCTCTGTTCAAGCTGAATGACGGACTTTCTCAACCGGCAGTTTCTGGCTCACTTGTTATCGACTGCATCATGCAGCTGATCAACGACGAGCAGATCCATGTAGATGAAGGGCATAAAATGATGCTTTTTTCCTATTATGAAGCCGAAGAGAAAACGGCAAAGCAGCTCTGCAATCTAAATAAAGCTCCGGTTGATGGTAAATACGATCTGCTTAATGCTGCATCGCGATATCATGACAGGCAGCTATCGGATTGTCAGAAAAAAGCGGTTGAATGTTCGCTGTCCAACAAGGTTTCAATCATTACCGGTGGAGCCGGTACTGGCAAAACAACGATCATGAATGCGATTATTGCTGCATATCGAGAGGTTTTCCCCAGTCGGGAGATAGTGCTCTTAGCACCTACCGGGAAAGCGGCTCGTCGCATATCGGAAGTGACAGGAATTGAGGCATCTACGATTCATTCAAGACTGAATCTTTATGAGGGATCAGAAGCGCCGGGATCCTATATCCCAAGCGGTCTGATTATCGTCGACGAATTCTCAATGGTTGATATGCTGCTGTTTGAAAAGCTTATGGAGGCCGTCAGTTTCAGTTGCCAGATGGTTTTCGTCGGTGACATCAACCAGCTGCCATCTGTCGGTGCAGGCGCATGCCTGAAAGACATGATAGAATCCGGCGTAATACCTGTTTCTCACCTGACCGATGTATTCAGACAGGAATCCGGCGGAATTATTGATAACTGCCGAAAGATCATCACTAAGAACTGCGATCTTCATTATGATCAAACCATGATGAATGTCAGAGTCAGCAGTGAGAATACAGCGATCGATGAAATCCGAAAGATTTACAGCTACTATGCGCAGAATGAAGGCATCAGTAATGTCGCTTTGATCTGCCCGTTGCGATCTACGCAAGAGGGACGATTTAAGGCGGTTGCCGATGGTCTTAATCCGATCATCCAGGAGCAGATGTCGTCATCTGACGCCGTTTCCTATCAAAACGGAAACACGACCTTCAGGGTCGGCGATCGGGTGATGATGTGGAAAAACACCGAATTCGTCAGTAATGGTGATGTCGGAACTGTCGTTGATATCGACCTCGATTCGGAAGAATGGGGGATGGAAATGAAGATCGTTTGGGAAAACGGAATAACGCTTGTTTATCACAAGCCGGATCTTGGCTCGATTACGCTTGCCTATGCAATGTCGGTTCACAAGAGTCAGGGTTCTGAATATGATACGGTCATTATTCCGATCCTTAAGGAGCAAAAATGCCGTCTGTTTCAAAACGAGATGCTCTATACAGCGATCTCCAGAGCGAAGAAGCGGTGCATCCTCGTTACAGATGATGAAAGCTCGATCGACTTCATGATCAATCGTTCCGATGCAAAAGAAACAAGAAAAACACTCTTTAAAAACAGACTGATCAGAAACGCCTGAAGTTTCTGATCAAAACAGCAAGAAGGGTCATTATGATCCTTCTTTTTTTTGTGTGTACAAACAACACAATATGATATAATAATCACGGAGGTATTCTTATGGCCATTTCAATAAAAAACAACAGGATCGATATCAGGGTCGATGACATAAACAAGGAAACGCTTGAACGCGCAGCACAGATCAAGAACCTTTCCTTAACAGCCTATATCACATCCGTATGCCTGAATCAGGCCAGACTGGATATTCAGGAAAACGAAACCCTTTTTCTTTCCGGAAAGGACAGGGAACTTGTTTATCAACTGCTTGAAAATACTCCGGAACCAAACGATGCACTTAAAGGTCTTTTCAGATGAAAATTGTTCCTATAAATGAGATCAACAAGGAAGATATTGAATCTTTCGACTGCGGAGTTGAAGCTCTGAATGACTTTTTTAAGAAATATGCCATTCAAAACGACAGAAAAAACATAGGCAAGACATTTGTCTGCAGCACTGAAAAACAGATCGTTGGCTTCTACACACTGTCCAACGCTCAGATCGCTTTTAACGATCTTTCCGAATCGCTGGCAAAAGGCTTACCCCGATACCCGATACCCTGCATCCGGATTGCCAGGCTTGCGGTTGACAAGAAGTATCAGAAAGAAGGCTGCGGCTCTTTTCTGCTTAGAGATGCACTTTTAAGAATCGTTAATCTGTCTTTTCAGACAGGCATATATTTTGTAATTGTTGATGCCAAAGAATCATCAAAGAATTTTTATGAGCACTACGGCTTTATAAAGCTCGAAGGTGCTGACCTGACATATCTGTTGAAAGTCGAAACAATCAGGAGGGCTTTATAATATGGAATACAGCAAAGAAAAACTGATCGAAAGGGCAGAAGAAGCACTTAAAGAGATCCGTGAAGAGATCGAGATCGCTGAGTCTTATCTTTACTGGAAAAGGAAGGATGCATTCAGGGAAAGAAAGCACACCGAACTGGAACTCGAGCGAATTAAGACAAATCTGATCGAGAACGGCTTTGGTGAAGATAAAGCTGATGAGATAGCTGACAGCCATGACCTCTATATGACAAGCGATCTCTATGACAACTATTTCAAAGATATCGATGAAGCAAAAGAGGATCTGAAAACACTCCGGCTAGACAGGGAAATCTACAAGAGATTTCTGGATTATATTAGAAAAGACAATTGATTGCTCTCTAATATTTCTGTAAGTCAAGCGTTTCTTTACAACAGGAAATCTACAATTTATAATTAAGTTGTTTAAAATAACACGTTTTTGAAGATGTATCCGCAATACTGACTGCGATACAAAACAGATAATCCATATGAGATTAGACATATATTGATATGTCTTTTTTTACGTGTTGTTTTGCTTTGAAATACTGGCATATGTAAGGAGGGACACAATATGTCAACATTTGATCTGATTTCATACAAGGCTGAAAGTGGCACTGAAGTATCTCTTAGCAAAGAGATTGTCAAAAAGTATCTTTGCGACGACAAGCAGATCACCGATGAGGAGTTTTTTCTCTTTGCATCCATGTGCAGAGAACTG
>JAFWKS010000015.1 GCA_017511325.1 Erysipelotrichaceae bacterium | reverse complement strand
GACTGAATAATGACTCAGAAATCCGCAAACATTTATGCAAGAATTTAACCAGATATTAAGAAACAGGCTGAGGATATCCTCTCTTCTTTAGGAGTTTCTGCATCCAGTGCTATCAATATGTTTTATAAGCAGATCATCTTAAAAAAGGGAATTCCTTTTGATATTACTTTAAATACTGCTAAACCAGCCGATATTTCTTTATTAAGTCAAGAGGAACTCTCCGCCGAACTGGAAAAAGGTTTTAACCAGATTGCCGAAGGAAAAGTCAGGTCTGCAAAAGAAGCGTTTGCTGATCTGTACAAGAAATACGATCTATGAAAACCTATGATGTCCTTTTGACTGAGCAAGCCGAGAAAGATCTTGACGGAATCTTTGAGTATATTGCATTTACTTTAGGGTGCTGTTGGCGTCAGGAGATTCCAACCATGCCTTTAAATCATCAAAGCAAAAAAAGATTATCCAGCAGTCCGCTAAAAGGCTAAAGAATTTGAAGTATAATGAATTCAGGAGGTACAGCTATGGAAATAACAGTGAAATTACCTGAAACCATTGATGCGAAGTCAATGTCTGAACTATCAAAACAAATGGTTGCTCTGGAACTATTTAAAACAGGAAAGTTTTCTATAGGTTATTGTGCCGACGTTTCCGGAATGGCCTATGATGATTTTCTGCTTCTGCTTGGGCAGAATAAAATACCTATGTTCACAAGAACAAAGGAAGATCTGTCAGATGAGCTTAACAACGCATAGGATCGTAGTATCAGATACTTCCTGTCTGATCCTGCTATCAAAAATAAACAAACTGACTCTTTTGAAACAGTTGTATTCCGAAATATATATTCCCGAAGCGGTTTATAACGAAATTGTTGCCAAACAAGATAATGCATCAATGCTTATAAATACTTCAAATTGGATCAGAGTGTGCAAAATAATTGATAGAGAAAGATTGAACTTTTTCCCGGACGTACTGCATTTGGGAGAAAAAGAGGCCATGCTTTTATATGAGGATATCAAAGCCGATCTTATTATCATTGATGATAACAGTGCCAGAAAGGAAGCGACCAGAAGAGGCCAAAAAGTAACCGGTATCCTTGGAGTATTATCCAGGGCAAAAGAGAAAGGCTTGATTAATGAAGTCAGGCCGCTCATCAACGAACTGTTGAACAGCGGATACTTTATTTCTGAAAATGTGCTTGATTACTTATACCAATCGTTAGAGGAATAAGATAGCTGCTTTAAACGGCACCAATGGCGTAAACCTGAAATTTAAAAGGTATACGCCTTTTTATTTTGCAAAAAACGGATATTTATGTATTTAAATTAGGGTACACCCTCGCTTTAAATCGTCAGTTATCCAGTTTTCCAACAAAATCTTCAAAGCATGGGTTGGTATTTTTAATATTTAATAAAATTAAGCGAGGGTTAAATTTATATTTTAATTTCCATGATATAATATAAGCAGGAGAAAACATGCCAATGGATAATAATATTGCGATTTATGAAAATGCACTGAATGATATCAAGACCATCATAAGTTCTGCAAGGAATACTGCTTACTATGTAACCAATCAGGTAATGATCACGGCTTACTGGAATGTGGGTAAAAGAATTGTCGAAGAGGAACAGAACGGCAAAGCTCGTGCCGAATACGGAAAGAATCTGATCAACACCCTTTCTGAAGAACTGACAAGAGAATACGGAGAAGGTTTCTCTTCAAGAAATCTACGAAACTTCAGACAGTTTTATCTCTGCTTTCCCGACCAGGAAATTTGGAACACGCGTGTGCCAAATCTGACCTGGTCACATTTAAGATGCTTATTGCGTGTTCCTGAAGAAGAAGCAAGGATCTGGTATCTGAATGAAGCCGTGAACGAAGCCTGGAGCGTGAGAACCCTAGATCGCAACATTGCTACGCAGTATTATTACAGACTGCTGCAATCTCCGAAGAAGGATGAAGTGATTGCAGAGATGAAAGAAAAGACTTCGCAATATCAGAGTCATCCTGAGAATATCATCAAAAGTCCGGTTATTGCCGAATTCCTTGGCTTTACACCGGAGCAGTCTTATCTCGAAACGGAGCTTGAATCGGCCATATTGACCCATATCCGCGATTTTCTGATAAAGATGGGAAGAGGCTTTGCCTTTGTTGCCAGGCAGCAGCATATCGTAACGGATGCGGGGGACTATTATATCGATCTCGTGCTATATAATATCGAGCTGAAATGTTATGTGCTGATTGATCTGAAGATGGGACAGATCTCGCATCAGGATGTCGGACAGATCGACATGTACGTGAGAATGTATGATGAGCTCAAAAGAAAAGAAGGAGATAATCCGACAATCGGCATTCTGCTTTGTTCGGAAACCAGTGAAGATATTGCCAGATATTCCGTTTTACACGACAACGATCACCTGTTTATGTCCAAGTATCTGATGTATCTGCCGACAAAGGAACAGCTCAGGATCGAAATCGAAAAACAGAAAGAGATCTATTATGCGCAACACAACGACAAGGAGACCGAATCATTATGAATATCGCCTATGTCCGTGTAAGTACTGTTGAGCAGAACGAAGACCGTCAGGTTGAAGCTTTAGAAAAGTACAATATCGAAAAGTGGTTCAAAGAAAAAGTATCGGCCAAAGACACAAACAGAAAGCAGCTTAAGGCGATGCTTGATTTTGCAAGAGAAGGCGATACGATCTATTGCCTTGATTTTTCAAGACTGGCAAGATCGGTCAAAGACCTTCTTGATATCGTAGAGAAACTGAACGATAAAAAAATCAATCTGGTTTCTTTGAAAGAGAATCTGGATACATCAACGCCAACCGGAAAACTGCTATTGACCATGATCGGTGCCATCGATGAATTTGAACGGGCTAACCTTCTGGAACGACAAAGAGAAGGCATTGCCATCGCCAAGAAGAAAGGAGTCTATAAAGGCAGACAGCCGGCAAAGATCAGCAAGGATCATTTTGATGACTGTTATCAGCAATACATGACCAGAAAGATCAACAAGAACCGTTTTGCCGATCTGCTTGGCGTTACCTGGCCTACCGCTGATAAATTGATTAAAGCATATGAAGATGGATCGATCTCGTTGGAGGATGGCAGATATTTCGTGGATCCGGTAAAAAGGAATCGGAAGAAGGAAGAAGAGAATGATCAACAATGAAAAAGAAAACATGCTCGATCGGGCTGAAACGGTCGTTGCAATTCTGGAATTGGAGATTAACTCACTTAACAGTCAGATCAAAAGAAACAAGGAAGCCATCGCCAGGATGGAAGCTGAATTTGCTGCAGTGGAAGAAGATTCCTACCTTGCGGCTGTCGATTACGGAATGAGTGAAGAAGAGGCGAGAAAGCAGGCAGATACTCTTCATCAGGAAAATCAGAGCAATGAAGCTTACGTCAGATCTAAGCAGCTGCTCAAAG
>JAFWKS010000190.1 GCA_017511325.1 Erysipelotrichaceae bacterium | reverse complement strand
GCAGATTTTCTCCAACGTGTGAGAAATAAGCTATTAATGTTTTCATACCCAACACCTCGCTATTATTATAACCTAGCTGAAATGATGATATAATCATCTTTAAATGAAAAACTATTTTAAAGACTGGACCCCGTTTGAAATGATCATAACCATCATCGGGCTTGCTTCATCTACTATCTTAGGCATAATGAACAAAAGTTCGCTGCTGTCTTTTATCAACAGTTACTGCAATATCATCAACGCCATACTATCTTCCAAAGGCAAAATTGCCAATTATTATTTTGGGATCATCGGAACTGTTACCTATATTTATATCTGCATTACAGAAAGATTGTATGCAGAAGTGATAACGAGCCTGTTTATCGTTTTGCCTATTACGATCTACGGTCTGGTAAACTGGATCAGAAACAGGAACAGTAAAGGTGACAGTGACGTCAAGATCGAAAAGCTCGATGCCAAAGGCATAATGATCCCTATCCTTTCCCAGGTCGTCATGGCCGGACCTTATTATATGATGCTTAAATATTTCAATAATGATCTGCTGATAACGCAGACGCTGTCCATGTGCATAACGATCCTGGCTTTCTATTTCATGGCTAAGGCTTCACCTCTTTCCTTTCTTTTTTTCTTGCTTAGTTCGCTCACTAAAGTTGTGATCTGGATCAATCCTTTACTGAATGGAGATCTCAGCAATCTGCCGATATTTATCAGCTCATTGGTTTTTGTGATCACCGATACCTATGGCTTGATCAACTGGAACAGAATGGCTAAACAGCAGAAAAAGTAAAAGGCAGATCCTTTAACTCGAATCCTGCCTGAATGAATTGCTTTCACTGAAAGCGATTTTTTATTTTGACCTGTATATCTGAGCCAGACCGCCATGGCTGGTCTCACGGTATTTTTCCGACATGTCCCTGCCGGTCTGATACATCGTGGCTATGACTTCATCAAAAGATATCTTTCTTGTCTGATAAAGAAGACGTGACAGGGTGACAGAACTGATTGATCTCATGGCCGCAACAGCATTTCTTTCAATGCAAGGTATCTGCACGAGGCCATTTACCGGATCACAGGTCAGACCAAGATTGTGTTCCATGGCTACCTCTGCAGCATATTCGATCTCATCGAGACTCAGACCGTAAAGGTGAGCCAGGCCGGCTGCACCCATCGAGCAGGCAGAACCTATCTCCGCCTGACAGCCGCATTCTGCTCCGGATATTGAAGCATTGGTCCTGATGACGTTGCCTATGATGCCTGCGACCGCCAATGCATCGATGATCTCTTCTTCCGGAAAGCCTCTGTCCTTTTCCATATAGTAGAAGATAGAAGGAATGACACCGGCTGCACCACAGGTCGGAGCCGTGACGACGATATTCTCCGAAGCATTCTCTTCGCTCACCGCATAGGCATAAGCGGCGATCTTTCTGTTTAAGGTCGTATCAGGATCTTCGTTGTAGCAGCGTTTTTCAGGCAGTATCTTGGCTTTACGGGAGATATTGAGACCACCGGGAAGAGTTCCTTCAGCTTTTAAGCCTCTTTCAACAGTTGCCTTCATCGCATCCCATGTCTCATGAAGATATTCTCTTAGATCTTTTCCTTCGTTTTGATAGATGAATTCGATCAGTGATATCTTCTGTTTCTTGCATTCTTCGATGATCTCTGTAAGATTTTTCTGAAGATAAACTTCCTTTTCATCTGCAGAATCTTCTCCTTCGATGACGATCGATCCTCCTCCGGTAGAAAGGATCAGTTTTTCATCGATCAGTTCTCCATTTTTAAATGCCTTAAACAGCATCGTATTGGGATGAGGAAGATCCCTTTTGTCCGTATCGAAATATACGCTGCAGTTATTGATAACGGTCTTTATAGCCTTCTCTGTGCCATGTCCGGCTCCCGTAAAAGCCAGAGAACCGAAAAGGGTCACTTCAAAACGATCGGCTTCCGGGTTCCTCTTCTTAAAGACGCAAGCCGCATTATACGGGCCGACAGTATGTGAACTTGATGGACCGTTGCCTATTTTATAAACGCTTCTGATGCTTTTCATTCTTCAATATTATTATAAGCCTCAAAAAAGGTGCATCAGCACCTTTGATCATTATTGTTTCTTTTTATCTTCTTCGATCAGTGTTTTGATCGCCTCACAGGCAACTTCGACCGATTTTTCCATTTCCGAGAAAGCCATGATCGCCCCGGCACGGCATCTTCTGATCGAACTGATGACAAACAGTGCTGCACACTCCATTTCCGAAGATACGACATGTCCTCTTCTCCAGGCTTCCCAGCGTTCTCTCAGCCTGGCTTCAGCCGGCATCGTTTCCGGAGAATGCTGGCCATAGAAGGAATCCTTGGATTGCGTGATGCCTTCCAGGAAATTGTAGCCGAGTTTTTCTGCCGCATCCGCTAGCGCCTTTATGACATGACGATCCGCAACGGCCGGATATTCGATCGGAATGTAGTGGATCGTTGTGCCTTCATCACGAACAGCGGCATTGTTTATTACTCCGTCTAAAGATTCATCATAAGATTCATCACAGACTCTTCCTGCTGTGCCAACTCTGATGAAAGTATCAGCACCGCACTTGATCAGTTCTTCCAAAGCGATAGCTGTTGAAGGACAGCCCATGCCTGTCGAAGTGACTGATACTTTTTCACCATTGAGATAGCCTGTCCAGGTCTTGTGTTCACGATTGTGGGCGATGAGCTTGGCATCATCGAAATATGTCGCGATCAGATCGGTCCGAAACGGATCACCAGGAAGCAAGACATATCTCCCGACATCTCCCGGTCTTATATGCGTGTGATACTGAAGTTCTGCATTTTTATCAAAAAAGTGTTTTGTCATAAATGTTATCCTTTCTCTATTATTTTTATAGCTTCCAGAATTGTCTTGATCGATTTTTCTGTTTCCTTAAAGCTCATGATCGAAGCCGTCTTAACTCTTCTGATCTGAGATACGATAAACAGTGTTGCGCTCTCCATATCGGTTACTGCAACGTTTCCCCTTTTCCAGCATTCCATGCGAGAGTTCAGTCTTTGTTCAGCCGGCATGTTCTCCGGTTCTACCTGTCCAAAGTAGGAATCCTTGGTCTGAATGATGCCTTCCATATACTTATAGCCAAGTCTATCAGATCCTTCAGCCAGAGCCTCGACCAGATGGCGATCAGCTATAGCTGGATATTCTACCGGAATATAGTGCAAGGTCGTGCCTTCGTCTCTGACAGCAGCTGTGATTATGCATCCATCAAGTGATTCATCTTTTGCTTCATCACTGATCCTGCCACAGGTCCCGATCCTGAAAAGATTTTCTGCTCCGCATTTGATCAGTTCTTCAACACAGATCGCCGTTGATCCTCCGCCCATTCCTGTTGAAGTCACAGATACCATGATGCCGTTATAGAAACCTGTATAGGTCTTATGCTCGCGATTATGGGCGATGAGTTTGGCATCATCAAGGAAAGAAGCTATCAGTTCACAACGAAAAGGGTCACCGGGAAGTATGACATATTTCCCGATGTCCCCTTTTTTGCAATGGATATGGTACATTAAATCTTCATTTCCATTAAAGAATGCCATTGTTTATCTCTTTGACTTATCGTAAGGTTCGCCGCATACTGCCGGAGCATTATGGGCATTTGGAGTGATCGCAACGACCAATAGAGTGATGATATACGGCAGCATCGAATAGAATACCGGCGGGATCGGCAGATCCTTAATGATCGGAATTACCGAATAGGTTGATGATAAGACACCGATCGCACCAAACAGCAATGCTCCAAGCATGATGCCGCTAGGTTTCCACTGTCCCAAAGAAACAATAGAAAGGGCAAGGAAGCCATACCCGTAGACAGTTCCCATGAAGACATATGAGGTCGTGAGGATATAAGTGAAGCCAGCCAGACCGCCGATCGCACCGGCGATCATCATGGCGAAATATCTCATTTTGTAGACAGAGATACCGACAGAGTCAGAGGCCTGCGGATTCTCTCCGGTTGATCTTAACTGCAAGCCGAATCTTGTCTTATAAAGTATGAACCACAGGATCAGCACCAGAATAATGCCGATATATGTTGTAGCGTAGGTTCCCTGGAAAATCATTGGCCCAATTATCGGAATATCACCCAAAATCGGAACCTTTGG
>JAFWKS010000189.1 GCA_017511325.1 Erysipelotrichaceae bacterium | reverse complement strand
ATGAAGTTAAGGACGTCAAAGATACGCCATATGATTTCACGAAATTTACCCGTGTCGGTGATAATCTTTCAAAGATCGACAATATCGACAACAACTATGTCTGGGAGACTATGGGAGACAAGCTCATGGCCGAGCTTAAAAACGATAAACTGAAGCTGTCAGTCTATTCAGATCTGCCGGATATGCATCTTTTTACCGCTTCGAATCTGAATACCGATACAGGAAAAGGCGGTGTGCCATACAAAAACTATGACGGATTGGCCCTGGAATGCCAGTTTTTCCCTAATGGAATAAATTACGGTGATAAATACATCCTGCCGATCTTGAGAAAAGGCGAAAAGATGTGCCATTATATGCGTTATGAACTGGAAGGAGTTGAATGATCATGGAATTTAGTGAACTGATAAAGATCAGAAGAAGTTGCCGCAGTTACAAGGAAGCAAAAGTTTCTGAAGAAGACATCAAAGAGATCATCTTGGCTGCTCAGCAGGCACCGTCATGGAAGAACTCCCAGACTGGCCGCTATTATGTTGCCTTGAGCGATGAAGCGATCGAAAATGTCTTCAATGCCTTGCCAAACTACAATCAGAATTCGACCAAAAATGCTGCCTATATCGTCACGAGCTTCGTTCCCGGGATCTCCGGCTGCAGTGGACAGGGAGATATGGAAAAGGAAGGCGATATCTGGGGTGGCTATGATCTGGGCTTGCAGAATGCCTACATGCTTCTAAAGGCCAGTGAACTCGGTTACGACACTTTGATCATGGGCTTGAGAGATACTGAGGCCTTAAGGAGATACTTTGATATTCCTGAAAACGAGATCATCATGGCAGTAGTTGCCATAGGCAAGAAGAACACTGAAGCAAACATGCGTCCGCGCAAGGGACTTGATGAGATCCTGAAGATCAAATAAGCATAAGAGAAAAGCTCACTATCAAGGCGAGAGAGATCCCGCCTTTTTTATGCGTTTCTGAAAAAACAGGTAGGAAAAACCGCTGCTTTTGGCTCATAAAGAATAGGAGGAAAAACTTTATGAGAACAATCATGGTCGAGCCCGAAAGACTCGAATCAACTGCCGGCTTTATTGAGAACGCCAATCAGGAGTATGACCGTACTTTTCAGGCGATCTACGATCAGGTCGACAAGATGTCTGTTTCCTGGAAAGGCAAGGATAATACGGCCTTTGTCAACCAGATCAGGTCGTTTGAGGATGACCTGAGGCAGATCTCGATCATCATGAGGCAGTACGCTGATTTTCTGCGCAACTCAGCCAGAGCCTATCGTGAGACACAGGAAGAGATCTATGCCCGCGCAAGTCGTTTGAGATAGGAGGTTAAACAATGAACAATGAGATCAACATCACATTAAGTGAACTTAGCGACTGTGCCTCACAGATCAGGAACTACAACGCCTCACTGGATGATATCCTCTCATCAGTCTCCAAAGCCATGCATGAGATCAACAGCATCTGGCAATCCGACGGCGAAGAAGTTCTTTTGAGCCGCTTCGACCGTTTTGCGACCAGATTTATCGATGAATCGGAAGTTATAGAATCCTATGCCAAATTCCTCGATTCAACGGTTTCTGATTACGATTCTCTGGAATCGACGATCGTCGCAAACGCTTCAAACTTTGATTAAAAAGTTTCGTATTTGTCTTACAGGCTTATTGATAATTATTACCTGCACTGCCTGTAAGACAAAGCCGGCGTATCTGATGAAGGATTTCCTCAATACGCTTGCGGTAAGATCAGGCATAGGAACAGGTGAAGGATACCTGCAGGATCTGAGAAACTGGGGCGTAAAGATAAGTGAAGATGAACTCGATATGAGTTTTGACTATGTAGATCTCAGTGAAAAGATCGCTCAGCTGATAAATGAGAGTGATGATCTTGAATCGCTCAAAAAGAAGCAGATCATCAAGGAAGATGTGCAAGAAAAACAGGTCGTCAATAAAGAAGATGGCGAAGCTGTCATAGACAGGACCGTGACATATCTCAACAGTAAAGACTTTGCGCCTTTTTATGACTTTAAGTTCAGGAAAGAACCTAAAAAGTTTGATGATGAACTTTCCGATGGCGACATCATCGCCATGGACGATGGATACAAGATCGCAAGAAGTGAGGGAGAAGAACTCGTTTATGAAGACGCGGGATTTGAAGATGTCTTTTCCTATTTTGAAATAGCTGATTCATACTATATCGATTTTGAAGAAGCAGAGGTCATCCCGTATGGTGAAGAATACAATGATACTTCCTACATCAATGAAAAGTACAATCTGCTTGCCTCGAATAATCACGTTTTCAATAGTGAAGGCTTCAGGATCTCCTATACACTAAACAGGGCTGGTATCGATGTTCATATCTCCCGCAATAAGGATGGCGTCAATATCTATGGTGATCTTTCTTTGCACAATGTCAAACCGGTCTTCAAATGGCTTTATGAAGAAGATGATGTCAGGAACTGTTACTTCAATCTTTCTTTCAAGACGACAGAGAAGCTCGGCGCTTCGATCGGCCGCTATGGCAATTACCATCTCAATCTGAAAGATGCCGATGCGTCATCTTTTAAGAGCCTCATCTCTTCGATCATTGAAAAACAGAAGGATGAAGTGGAAGCTACGATCCCGATCTGTCAGATCAGGACGCCGATCCCCAGCATCCCGACCGCTTTTCTTAACTTTGATGTGCTGATCAAACTCTATGTATCGGGAAAGGCGGAAGTGGTACTTTACAACAGTCATTGCATAGGCTTTGAAACAAGAGACTGCAATGTACGCTTTATCAATGATACTGATCGTGATCTTGATGTCATCATCCAGGCTTCAGCCAAGGCAGCAACAGGCTTGAATGTCAATCTGGAAGCGGCGACCTTCAGGATCGCCGATATTGAACTTGATGGGGGAGTAAGAGCCCTGGTCAAGAGCACCATTCATCTTTATGATGAAAACGGTGACGTGAACAGTGAAAGCAGTGACTATGCACTGTCCACTCTTGAAGAGCTTTCTGAAGGCAATCCTGATGTCAAAGTCTGCGGTGACATCTCACTGTATTATCTGCTCGATCTGATCATCAATACATCCAGAAGCCAGATGGGCAGATACGGCTTCTCCAGAACCTTCAACATCCTTGATGAGGACAACCAGATCTTTGGAAATCTCTCACATATCGAGGATGGTCATTTTGTGAAGAAGTGCACCAGAAACAGCCGCCCTGTGATCGTAGGCATGGACGAAGTCAGATCCACCAGGATCGTTCTTAATTCCTATGCGGAAGTGCTCAAACAAAACGAGACATTCAAGCTTGAGATTATCGGCTTGCCGGAAGGCTATCAGGAAAAGGATCTTGTTTATGAAAGCGAGGATGTTTCTATCGCTGTTATAAATAACGCCGTCATAAGGCCTGTATCGCCAGGCAGTACCAGGATCATCGTTCGAACTTCAGATAATAAGTACAGTGCCTACGTCAATGTTCTGGTGAGTACCCAATAATGTTCATCATCATTTCCGACAGGACATCTTTATTCAGCAGAAAGCTGAATAAAGATAAAAAACTCAGATATAAGGGCATAGAGATCTATTTCAGAAACGATGGTTTCTATCTTTTTCTTTCAAACGGATATTATCTTTCCGATGGTTTAAAATCCTGCAGGCTTGAATGTCGAAACTATTCGATCGTGATGAAGGATTATTACTATCAGATCGAACTTTACGTCTATGAAACGGATGAAGGCTATGACGGATACCATCTTTATGAACTGAAAGATTTTATTGCAGCCAGTGTCGAAACAGCGGATATATATCTGCAGGATCCGTATCTGAACAAAAGATATATGATGTTCAAAGAAGGCTTTCTTAAAGCCAACTATCCGCTTATCGTCAACGGCAGAGATTATGGCGGCCATCGTCTTATGCCGGGAGACAAGGTAGAGATGCTTAGCTTCAGATTCATCTATTTTGACGGTTTCCTCTATATGAACGGTTTTATGGCTAAGAATCATCTGAAAAGATATGAACCGTCTATTCAGGCCATCCGCTATTCTGACAGTCTCAATGAAGAACGCTTTTATCTTCCGGAAGCATATCCTGAACTGCTGATAGATGAGATCGAGGATTATAAGCCTCTTGAAGACAGGCAGAACACCCCGATCATCAAGACCATCCTGCCTAACGTGGTGATGTCTTCTGCGATCGGTGTTTCAGCTTATTTAAGCTACACTAACGCCTTGGCAAATGCCCAGCGGGTCGGCAATTCTCTTTCTTATTTCATCACTTTGATAGCGATGTCTGTTACCGGCATCGTGATCCCGCTGTCTTTTCATCTTTATGAAAGAAACAGGTTTTTAAAGGAGTTCAAAAGAAACAGAGATAAGTATCTCGAGTATCTGAAAGGATACGAAGAAGATCTGGAAACAAGGATCGAGAAGTATCTCATGGATAACGAAAAACGTTATTTTTCCTTGAACAGCCTAAGAAACGACATTTTCTATCTGCATAAGCAGGCACAGGATTTTTTGACTATCAGTCTTGGCAGATGCAGTCTCAACAGAGAATCAGTATTTAAAACGAGCGGTGATAAACAGATAGATGACAGCCTAAGAAAGATCAAAAGAAGACTTTCGGATATAAACGGCTTCCCTTATCTTTATTCACTTAAGGAAAACAGGATCACGACCATCATATCCAGAATAGAAAGGAAGTATTACTTCTTTGAAAGGTTCATCCTTGAACTCGCCTACAAACATCACTTCCATGATCTTTCGATCGGCATCTTTTCTGATGATCCGGGCATGATCGAAAACTACTATGATCTTCCGCATCTCTATCTTGACCACAGGCGTTTGTTTTTTACTGATACAAGAGAACTGATCAGTGCCGATCAGAAAAAATACGATCATCCGCTTGTGATATTCATGGACAGGAAAAGCGATCACCTTTTTTCCAATAAGGATATCAGGGTCATCTATTTTTCCTGCGATGAAGATGATATCTGCAAAGATACCGACTGCATTATCAGCTATCTGAACAACGATGGCTATGTGAAAGGGAAGACCGATCAGTGCTTCAGCTATATCGAGGAAGACCTCAATAGAGGAAAAGTCTTTGATCTGCTCAGAAACTACAGCGGACTGTTTGAGAAAAGAAACACCTATTCCTTTCTCAGTTTCTTTAAAAACCATGATATAAAACAGGGCTACCTTAAGAAAGCCCAGAAGCTGCAGGCTGATTTTGCGTATCTTGATGATCAGCTTCTCAGTTTTGATCTGCACGAAAAAGGGCAGGGGCCTCACGGTCTGATCGGGGGAACGACCGGATCGGGGAAGTCGGAGCTAATCGTATCCTTGCTGCTGTCGCTGTGCATCAGATATTCTCCGGAGTATCTCAATATCGTGCTTATCGACTATAAGGGCGGCGGTATCAGAGAATCGCTGACTTCTAACGGAAAGAGCCTTCCGCATATCATCGGTGCTGTTTCAAACCTTGAAAACAACGTCATCGAAAGGATGATCATCGCTTTGAACAATGAATGCAGAAGAAGACAGTTTTTGTTTAAACAGCTTTCCGTTTTAAGCAATACTTCGATCATGAATCTTGATGATTATCTAAGCGGCAGCTATGAAGAAAAGATCGCTCACCTGCTTATCGTGGTCGATGAGTTTGCGGAACTGAAGAAAGAAAATCCTGAACAGATAAAACAGCTGATTTCGATCTCCAGGATCGGCCGCAGTCTGGGCGTCCATCTGATCCTGGCGACACAGAAGCCATCCGGCAACATAGATGAGGAGATCTTCTCCAATTCGAAGTTCAAGATCGCCCTGAAAGTTTTTGAAGAGAAAGACTCACATGATCTGATCAGGTGCACTGATGCGGCATACCTTGATGAACCGGGATCTTTCTGTCTGAAAGTCGAAGATTCTTTGCTCAAAGCCAGAAGCATTTATTCAAAGAAGGCTGTCAATGACAACGAGCCTTTCGAAGCAAGCCTGCTCGATCATCAGCTGAACAGGATATCTTCAAAGCGTATGGTCAAAGACATCTCCGTTTCGGAAGCAGCTTTCTTTGTGGACAGGATAAACGATGCAGCAAAGCAGCTTGAAATGCAGCCGGCAATGCTTAGATTCATGCCTCCTGAAGCTCCTTCAAGAAAAGATCTGAATACAGATGGAACTTTTGTGCTCGGGATAAGTGATGATTATCTAAGTGACAGGAATGAACTGTTGAGATATGATCTCAGGGAAAATCTTCTGATCTATTCAAAGCGGCAGCATGAATACTGCAGTTTTCTTAATACATTGAATGAAAACAAAAGAAAGACGATCTTTATCGGCAACGAACACTTGTCATGCGGTTTTTTGAGCGATTCTTTGACCTATGATGAAGATGAAGACATCCTCTATCTTTTCAGACATCTGCTTGATAATGACGAGGATCTCTGTCTTGCGATTGAAGATCTCAACTGCCTTCTTTCATATTCT
>JAFWKS010000188.1 GCA_017511325.1 Erysipelotrichaceae bacterium | reverse complement strand
TTTGCGATGATTTTTCCTTCGTTTCTTGATCATCTTATCGATCTCCTATGTGCTTAAAGAATTTGAAAACAACATATATGTGAAGTATGCCTTCAACGGCATCCGGGCCGGTGTACTGGCTTTGATCATCAAGGCACTGCTTACCATGTATAAGCAGGCTCCGAAAGGCATCTTCTATTACCTGCTGATGACCTTCACTCTGATCGGGACAGCGTTTACGGAACTGAACGTCTTACTGATCATCATCCTTTGCGCAGCTGCCGGTTATGTATACAGCACGCTGGCGAATAAGGAGGTGCAGCAATGATCCTGTTAAAATTATTGTTTACCTTCTTCAAGATCGGATTATTTACTTTCGGCGGCGGGTACGCCATGCTTCCATTGATCGAAAAGGAAGTCATCTCGAAAGCCTGGCTCAGTGAAGAGGCATTGGTCGATTTTCTGGCAGTGAGTGAATCCACGCTGGGCTCCTTTGCGGTCAATGTCGCCACCTATATCGGCAGTGAAGTTGCCGGTATTCCGGGTTCCGTATTTGCCACGCTTGGTGTCGTGCTTCATTCCTTTATGATCATTCTGATCATTACCAGAGGCTTTGAGAAGTTCCGTGATTCAAAGATCGTCCAAGGCTGCATGTCAGGCCTCAAGCCGGCGGTCGTTGGCATGATCGGTGCCAGTGCCATCTTGGTGGCGAAAACCGTCTTTTTGGCAAATGGGTTGAAGATGGATGTTTCATTGTTTGTGTCCTTGTTTATCTTCGCGCTGGCGTGCTTCCTTTCGATGAAAAAGAAGACCCATCCGATCATCATCATCGTCTTGTCGGCGTGCCTAGGCATCCTGGCCGGGACTCTCTTATAAACTTAGTAAATATATAAGATCCAAGTCCTGAGTTTCAGGGCTTTTTTAGTACGCAAATTCAAGAAAGGGAATTTTCAGAATGAAATTTGAAGACATTATTACGACTAAGGAAGTTGCAGATATTCTGCATTGTTCAAAGCATCAGGTCGGATATCTATGGGAGTATGGTCTTATTGCAGGAACAAGGTTCGACAAGTACTGGCTTTTTGACCGGAAGGAGATCAAGGAATTGTTTGAGAGAAGTAAAGGGAAGGATTATTCAAACTTCAGGGAAATGACTCCTGAAGCCGCAAGAAAGAAGTATCTAGATAAATAGGCGTTGTATGGAGGATTTTAACTATGAAGTACACGGCATTTGGTGAAGAAATGAGAGTTCTTCGTGCAAGGAGGCATTTTGCGGTTGCGTTTGAGAAAAGTTTTAATCAGATTGATGAAGATACTGCAGAATCCATAATGAAGATCCTGAATGGAAGTTAATCCAAAATAGGTTAACAAAGTATAGGTTTACGAACGCTTTGATTTTGTCTATAGCAAAGCCCTAATAATGAGTTGAATAGTAAAAAAATGCCGTTTACTGACACACATTGGAGAAAACATGGCTAAAAAAGAAAATGTAAATAATCTAGAAAAATGTTCTCAAAACGTTCTCACGTTCTAAATAAGCATAAAAAAAGCCTTTAAATAAAGGCAATTAGTTAAATGGCGGTGCGTACGGGAGACTTGGCACTTCAATTAGAAAAAATAAGTTACTGAAAGTTGAGGATCTTATTATTGAGAAATAATAATTTATGTATTCTTTGCCAGAAAAAACGAAATAAGATTTATTAAGAATTGTTTAGGAAAAAAGATATTAATTAAGCTGTAGCGTATCACAAATGTATCATGTGAATAATAGCCGTCTGTTTAAAAACTGAAATCAGACGTTTTTTTATTTGCCAATAGAAAGGATGAAAGTATGGAGAAAGAAAAAGGAATTCGATCCGGTTCCCGAAGATATTACTGGATGAGATTAAAGACAGATTTTTTTGATAAACCGGAAATAAAGAAGCTGAGAAAACTTGCCGGCGGAGACACCTATACCATCATCTATCTGAAGATGATGCTTAAGACTCTGTCAAATAACGGTCTGTTTATCTACAAGGGCATAGAAGATACTTTCGAAAAGGAAGTGGCTTTAATCATCGATGAAGATGAAAACAATGTACTGATGACGATCAGCTATCTCAGAACTCATAATCTTCTGGAAGAAGGCTATTCAGAGAACGCTTATCTTCTGAATGCCGTTCCGGAGCTTATCGGATCTGAGACAGCAGATGCTGAAAGGAAAAGAATCGCACGCTCTATGGGTTCTAGTCCTGAAGATCTGATCGAAAGGGGAGATATTGCGGACAATGTCCGACAATTGTCCGAAGATGTCCGTAATTGTCCGACAGAGATAGAACAGAACAGAGAAGAACAAGAGATAGAGATAGATAAAGAACATAGTACAGTACATTACGCAGAACAGAACAGAATATTCAATAGCTCCGAAGAGCTTGAAGATTATGTCTGCAAAAACCTCAATGATGAACAGTACGATGCTTTTAAACAGCTTTTCAGCATGATGATAAAAGGAGAACTGAAGACCAGCAAGCAGAATCTGTATCGTTACTTCCAGCAGCTGATGTCCAGAGACTGGAAAGATTCTAACGGCAAACCCATCAGAGACATCGTCAGATATGTTGAAAGCAATTTTGCCATGAACTATAAACCAATCAAAACCAATGAAAGGATGAACTAAATGATAAAACTACGAGTTGAAGGAAAAGAGAAGGATATTCAAAGACTCCTGACAGATATTCACTGTAACGAAAACATCGAAGTAAACAGTATATCTAACTTATACCCAAACAGAAAGAATGTGTATTCCAGATGCTATCTGGAGATCGAACTGATCGATCAGGAAAGAAAAGAGGGTGAAGCAGATGCCTAAAGTAATATCCGTGCAATCCACCAAAGGCGGATGTGGAAAGACAACCACCAGTATCAACCTGGCTGTAGGACTTTCCAAAGATCACAAAGTCCTACTGATCGATAATGATCCCCAGGGCAATGCTTCCAAGAGATTCTTCACTGATTTCCGTAACATCAGCGGCATCTGTGAACTTTTAAGAAAGCAGATCCCCATAAAAGAATGTGTTCATCATACAAGATTTAATAATCTGGATATTCTTCCATCAAAAAGAAGCCTGTTCTTACTTAAGAAAGAAATGCTTAATGCTTCTCATGGCATCCAGCAGACAAGGCTTTTAAGAAGTATC
>JAFWKS010000187.1 GCA_017511325.1 Erysipelotrichaceae bacterium | reverse complement strand
TTCTCACCATCGCCAAATGCCATCGTCTGTTCGATCGAGATACCTTCCTTGTCCAGGAAACTCTGAATGCCGGCGTCCTTGCCTCCGTTTTTGGCTATGATATCGATGCCTGTTTCATTCCAGGCTGTGATCTTGCATTCATCAAGGATTCTATCGAGTTTAATGCGCGTCGCGTTATCCACAAAAGCCAGACACTGATAGATCTTCTCTCCCTTATAGTGATCGATATCAGGGATCGTTCCGTTAGTAGACATCTGCGTCCTGATGACGACATCATCAACGTAATTGATATAACGGCTGTTTTCGCCGATGAGGACAAACGGGATCCTGCTTGCCCTGAAGATGCTCACCAGTATCTCTGCCTCACCATGGTCGATCTCATGACCCGCAAACATTTTCAGGTCATGGTCAAGACAGACATTGCCGTTCAGGGTCAGATAAGCATCAAAATCAATGTCCTGCAAAGGCAGTTTCTTTATTTCATCAATAAACCTTCCTGTCGCAACAACTATCTTGATACCTTTTTCTTTGGCTTTTCTGATCGCCCGGATCGTACTTTCCGGCACACAGTCAGTCTTATGTGATAAAAGAGTTCCATCAATATCAAAAAAGATTACCTTTATATCCGTTTCTATAATCTCATTCTCTTTCATAATCATTTCTATTATTTTCTTAATTCAATCATAACACTTAACCCACAAAAATTCAGTTTATCTTTTGAATACGTACGTATATATTTATGATCATTTATCAGCCCGCTTGCATCTTATATCTTCTATTATGCATCCGCTGTAATTCTCTAAATAAAAGGAGCTGAAAACGACAAGAGAAGGATCACTGAAGCTTATCAATAGCCGATTGAATAATGAACCAGAATTCAAGAAAGCCTATGACGAATATGGAAAGATATCCGACAGTGGCCTTGAAAATGTCAACGGCGGATTCATAGGGTTTGAGACCTGTCCTAAATGCAATAACTGCACCCTCATAACCTTTACATTTGGCATTTATACATCATGTTCAGTATGCAATTATTCTGAATGGTTCATCTGATAGCAAGATATATAAATATCAGACTATCAAGCGGCAATTGCCGTTTTTTAGTTTTCATAAAGTGCAGATACATCTTATCCTCCATCAGTCAAAAGAATGTGATGATCGCAAATCCGGCCTACAAAATAAAAAGGCATATGAACTGCAGAATATGCTTCATACGCCTTGTTAAACATGGGTAGACTATTTTGTTTCAACAATTGTTTCCGGTTCAGGAAGGATCACGGAGTCATAGTATTCTTTTGTGAAATTCATCAGTTCCTCGACACCTTCCGCAGAGACTGGTCTGCCGGTTTCATCATATGTAACATCAAGATAATCAAGATTTGCCGGCATACACAAAACTACCCGATATATCTGTTCGATATCCTTTCCGGCAAGTTTCTGTTCACGGATATAGGCCTTGAGCTGTTCTATGTTGTTGATACCGGCAGCAACTTTTTCTAGATCTTTATCTTCTATCTTCTTGGCATATTCATTTGTTTTCTTTTCTGACATCGTTTATCTCCTTACTCCTATTATGTTTTGATAAGAATATCCTTACGGATCAAGATCGATCTACACTCACTGAATAGTGACTTCACAATCCTTGATCTTGAGCCATTTGCGGTTGTATTTGGCCCAGTAGAAAGGTTAACATTTCTTAGGTCCGTCATCTTTATACTGGAGAAGTGTACCATCTGCCTGCATTTGTGATCCATTCGGAACCGTCCAGAAATAACCGAAACCGTCATAAGTCGTCTCGTACATCTTGACATCTCCTCCATCACGGGAAAAAACTCTGGCATCAGCGCCTTTAGGAAGTGCTCCGCCTGTAACTTTCAGCAATTCTTCCGGGACCAGGATATTATCTTCGTTGTTGTTCATGTGTTTCTCCTTATTATGTTTATCGTATTAAAGCTTATATTTATGTTTTTTATTTTGTCTCAACGTCTTTAAGAGGATCGTTTGGATACTTTGCATTCAATTCCTCGCTATACGCAACTACTTCTTTCTGCGTAGCGAGCACTTCATCCATAGTACATTTATCCTGAGCTTGCAGCTTCTGCACATCAATGCCATTTTCCGCGAGCAGTCTGCAGAATTCAACATCACTTTTTGTTCTGCCCAGTTCGTCACAAACTGCAACAGGCAGATCCTCTTCCACTACAGCACGCATCTCATCAAATGCCTTTTGGGATACGATCGGCTTGTTTACGGCCTGTTCTGCCGTTTCCTGACCGCCGGCTACTTTATCCAGTTCGTTTTCCAGGATCTTTTTTTCTTCCATATTATGATCTCCTTATTTTTCTTGCATATGAACAAATATGTTATAAACAAAAACGGTTTAAATATATCTTTATTCTATTTTTTCTCTTTGTTTAATCAACGAAACAAAGCAAAAACCTCAAACAGGATATTCATCTTTTTTAAAAGGCTAATTGTTGTAAAATATAGAGGTAGATCATTAATATGACTTTAGAAGAATTAGAAGCATACCAGAAAAGATTTCATAAACGTTACCTTGTCAAGAAAATGGTAACGATTTTGTTTTCGGTTTTGATCGTTTACTGCGGTGTGAGCGGAGTACTTTACTCAGCCCTGGTATTCAAAAACAACATCATAGACAGGATGCGTTACATGACTTTCGACGGTACGATGTATACGACGCTGATCTCGTTTATTTTTATAATCATTTCGATCTATGAAGCCTATTACGATACCGAGGTCACCAACCGTTTCGTATACTTCATGCGTCTTTCTTCAGCGACGACGGAATTCATCATCTTCATAGTAGTTATGGCCGGACTGACACCATTTGTCACAGATACACCGGACATAAGCTCATTTCCCGGCATCATGATGCATCTGGTCATTCCAATGGCCAGTATCCTGTGTTTCATCTTTAATGATGCCCCGATCGGAAAAGTCAATGCCTATGAACCATTATTCGGCAGCACCTTTATCACCATTTACGCTGTCATCATGGCCTTTCTGTTCCTGACAAGGATCCTGCCTTCATCGTTGGCGCCTTATTCATTCCTTGATTTTGAACATAATTCGATCTTCTTTGGGCTGGCTTGCCTTGCCGGCATATATATCGTTGCCTATTTCATAGCCAAGGCCTTCATCAAACTCAACGGATATTATTCCTGGGTCTGGTACAAAGATCTCATGAACAAAAAGAAAAGGATACAGAAAGATCCAAAAAAGGATCTGTCTGCTCAAGATAAACCCGATCCAACAAGCAGCAAATAAAGTTAAGAACTTTCAATACGAAAGTTTTTTATTGATGATGTTTATCTGTATCTATCCTTCAATCCTTCTTTTTGTTTCCTCAAGCATCTCATCGATGTCTTTATAAATGTTTCCTGTAATTGCTTCACCGTTATCAAGTTTGACTACGACTTTTCCGTTTTCTTCATCAAAGCCTATATCTATTATCTTCTCTTCTTGATCAGGATAGAAAGAATACAGGAGATTGCCGTTGTTGGTGGAATAGACATATGCTGCATCCTGTTCCTTGCCACAGAGGATGATGATCTTGCTGCCGTCTTTGGAGAATTCCGCCCTGTGACAATACTCCGATCCCGCCAGGGCAAATGTGATCTGAGAGGTCTTCAGATCAAACAATACGCATCTAGGATCATATCCGCCGCAGGAAGCCATGAGGTCACCATTGAACACCAGATCCGACACAGCTCTGTAGCAGTGTTCCGCATGGCAGTATCTTTTGACGCCATTGTCCAGATCGGAAATATCAAACACCTCGATAAAACCATCAGGATGGGTATATGCCACATATCTGCCATCTTCACTGGCATATATGTTTCCTGTGCTCTGCGCATAATCACCGGGATTATGAATGAGCGTAATGTTCACATCTTTCTCAGGCTCTGTATATCTAGGCGTTTTATACAATTCTTTATCGTAACTGCTTTCCCTTCTGGCATCAGAATACGTCGGAGTTATGAGCAGTCTTGTTCTTCCTGCGGAATAGTTTACTATCACCATTGAACTGTCATATGAAAAACATGTGGCATTGTCATGACTGAGTATCTCTCCGCTTCTAAGATCGAAAATGCCGTTAATGCCTCCTTCTGCGCCCGCATATCTGCCATCCGGTGACAGACATACAGTAGTCTTGACACCTGATTCACCTTTTATCGTCCAGAGTTCTTCGCCCGTTTTGACATCCATGGCTTTAAGAGTATCAGAGTTCATGGTAAGGATGATGTTTCCGTCATAGCTGATCTGAATGCTTTGATCGATGAATTCTTCACCATTGTCTTTTTCCAGTATCAGAGAACCATCTGAAGCCTTCCACACATAGAACCTGCTTCCGGATACTGCTGCAACATATTCTCCGTTCCCTGAATACATGATGGACGGATAACCTCTTGAGTGATCATAATCAAGGCCGATCTGCCTGTTTCCATCAAGAGAAACGATCTTCATGCCTGTCTGATTGCCATGTGAACCTATCACGATATCCCTGCGATCAGGCGAAAGATCCACGATCAAAGGCAAGGTATATGATTCGAACATA
>JAFWKS010000186.1 GCA_017511325.1 Erysipelotrichaceae bacterium | reverse complement strand
CCGATAAGAAAAATGATTAAAAGAGGACTTAAAGTTACAGTTAATACAGACAACATGATCTTTTCAATGTCAGATACTGTTAATGAACATAATCAGCTGAAGATGATCGGCTTAAGCGATGAAGACCTCATGAAATGTACATATAATGCGATCGATGCAGCATTTGCAGATGAAAAGACAAAAGAAGAATTAAGAAATAAAATAAGTAAATAATGGAATAAAGGCAAATAAAAAAGCTCAATTTAATGAATGATAAATTGAGCTTTTTAATTGTTTGTTCTTAAAGATTATTTAGCTTTCTTAGCAACTTTTTTAGCCGGTTTCTTGGCTGCTTTTTTAGCAGCTTTCTTTGTTTCTGGTTTAACAGAATTCTTGATAGCAGCCTGAGCAGCAGCTAATCTAGCGATAGGAACTCTATATGGTGAGCAAGAAACATATGTTAAGCCGACCTTATCGCAGAATTCGATAGAAGCTGGATCGCCGCCGTGTTCGCCACAGATACCTAACTTGATATTAGGACGTGTCTTTCTGCCTAATTCAACAGCGTTCTTGATAAGGATACCGACACCATGCTGATCTAATCTTGCAAATGGATCCTGTTCATAGATCTTGGCATCATAGTAAGAATCAAGAACTTGCCTGCATCATCTCTTGAGAAACCGAATGTCATCTGAGTCAGGTCATTTGTACCAAATGAGAAGAACTCAGCTTCCTTAGCGATTTCATCAGCAAGTAAAGCAGCACGAGGGATTTCGATCATTGTACCAACATGGTATTCAAGCTTAGCTTTAGCAGCTTTGATTTCTGCATCAGCTGTAGCAACAACGATATCCTTGACGAACTTAAGTTCAGCAACATCACCAACAAGCGGGATCATGATCTCAGGTACGACATGCCATTTCGGATGTTTCTTGTTTGTAGCAATAGCAGCTCTGATGACAGCCTTAGTCTGCATTTCAGCGATCTCAGGATAAGTTACTGCTAGTCTGCATCCTCTATGACCCATCATTGGGTTGAATTCATGCAAGCCATCACAGATGCTCTGCAGTTTTTCTAAGGTGATGCCCATTTCCTTAGCCAATTCCTGCTGTTCATTCAATCCTGTCGGAACGAATTCATGTAGAGGTGGGTCTAAGTAACGGATCGTTACAGGGAAGCCTTTCATAGCTTCGTAAATGCCTTCGAAGTCTTTCTGCTGTAATGGCAATACCTTTTCAAGAGCTTTCTTTCTCTGTTCAGTTGTTTCAGAAACGATCATCTCTCTGATAGCCTTGATCTTGTCTTCCTGGAAGAACATGTGTTCAGTTCTGACAAGACCGATACCTTCAGCACCGAATTCGACTGCCTGTGCAGCATCTTTAGGTGTATCAGCGTTGGTTCTTATCTGGAGTCTTCTTCTTTCATCAGCCCACTTCATGAATTTCTTGAAGTCACCGGAAATAGAAGCCGGAACAGTGTTGATAGCTTCACCGTAAATGTTTCCTGTAGAACCATCTAATGAGAGCCAATCGAATTCCTTATAGATTTTACCGTTCAATTCAAACTGTTTCTTAGTGTAGTCGATCTTGATATCGCCACAGCCGGATACACAGCATTCGCCCATGCCTCTGGCAACAACGGCAGCGTGAGATGTCATACCACCACGAACTGTAAGAACGCCTTCTGCAGCAGCCATACCTTCGATATCTTCTGGAGATGTCTCAAGT
>JAFWKS010000185.1 GCA_017511325.1 Erysipelotrichaceae bacterium | reverse complement strand
CCAATCGACCCAGGCATAATGGATCTTTCTCAGTTCTTCAACGATCAGTTCAAATCTGCTTCCTGCAGTCGGCGTACCGCCAGGGAATCTCATGACTTCCGTTGTATAGCCGTATCTGTCTTCGATGAATTTTCTGTTGTCTTCGATCTCGAAGATGAACCTTTCTACCGAAGAATAGATCCCGCCCTGTCCCAGCTGATGAGAAGCGGTATGGTTTCCTAAAGTATGACCGGAACCGATCACTCTCTTGTATACCTCGTCATAGATCCATTCATCACGATATCCTTCCTCCTCGCACTTCTTCAGATAGAAAAATGTTGCCGGGACATCATATTCATCAAGGACATCAAGGAACTTGTAGGACATCCTGTAAGGACCATCATCGAAAGTAAGATAAGCGATCTTCTTGTCCGTCTTATCGTTAAGGACTCTGTTTTCCAGTTCCTTCGCCAGTTCAAAGAACTGATCATGGTAGGCTTTTACGGAACTGCCGTAGTTCATGATCTCTTCTTTTTCTGCGGACAGTTCATCTCTTTTATCGGTGAGCTCTTCAAGCTTTTTTTCTTCGACAGCGATCTGATCATTGCAATATATCGTCTGATATTCAAACTGCAGAGTCTTTGAACGCATCGCAAAAATGGTGTATCCAAGTGCACCGATCAGAATAAGAAGCAGAACAGCAAAAACTATTCTAATTCCTCTTGAAGCTGAGCTACCCTTCTTTTCCATATCTCCAGGATCTTCAGATCAACGCTTTCTTTTAAAGCCGCGATCTCTTCATCAAGCTGCCTGTATTCCTTCTCGATCCGGCTTTCCTCCATGCGCACTTCGTTCAAATGATCAGCAGCCGCCTGGTTTTCTTCCAAGGCTCTGGAATATTCACCATAAAAACTGTAGGCAGCAGCGCTTACAATGACGACAACAATTATCTCCAGGATGATAATCTTTCTAAGCATATGATCTGTTAATATTACCTCAAACTTTATTATAATATCATTTTGATGATAAAATTGATTAAGTTGATAGGAGATTTGAAAAAATGGGTATTGAAGAGAGGATTATTGAAACAATAAGCAAAGTATTAAAAGATAGATTCGCATTCTCGGCTGATGAAGGCATGATCATGCTGGAGATACCGAAAGACAATAAAAACGGTGACTACTCTACCAACATTGCCATGCGTCTGACAAAACAGCTGCAGAAGAAGCCTCAGGAAATCGCCGGCATCATCAGGGAAGCCCTTATGCAGGAGCTAAACATCATCGACAAGATCGAGATCGCCGGACCTGGTTTCATCAATTTCTGGCTTAAAAAGGAATCAATGGCCAACATCATCAATACCATCATTGATATGAAGGACGAATATGGAAGTTCCAATACCGGTAAAGGCAAGAAATACCTTGAAGAGTATGTCTCTGCCAATCCTACCGGACCGCTGCACTGCGGACATGCGCGTGGGGCTGCCTGGGGCGATTCCGTTGCCCGCATCATGAACAAGGCCGGATTTGCGGTCTCAAGAGAATACTACATCAATGATGCCGGTGCACAGATCCTCAATCTGGGCAAATCGCTTCTTGCCAGATACAGAGAACTCTTTGGTCTCGAATTCACTCTTCCGGAAGACGGCTATCACGGTCCGGATGTGATAGAGATCGCCAAGCAGATCAAGGAAAAAGACGGCGACAAATATCTGCATATGCCTGAAGATGAAGCGATCAGGACCTTTATGGACCTGGGCAAGAACCTCGAACTTGAAAGGATCAAGAAAGATCTGGAATACTATGGATGCAGCTTCGATTCCTGGATCTCGGAACAGTGGATCGTCGATCAGGGTCTTGTTGAAAAGGCTGTGGAAAAGATGGACAAAATGGGTCTTCTATATGAAAAAGACGGCGCGATCTGGTTTGCCGCATCCAAATATGGAGACGACAAAGACAGAGTCCTTAAAAAATCAGAGGGCTATTACACCTATATGACTCCGGATATCGCCAACCACCTTTATAAGTATGACCGCGGATATGAATATCTCGTCAATATCTGGGGCGCCGATCATCACGGCTATATCCCGCGTATGAAAGCCGCTATGGAAGCCTTGGGCTATCCTAGAGACAATCTGCAGGTCGATCTGTGCCAGATGGTCAGGATGGTTGAAAACGGCGAGGAAGTCAAGATGTCAAAAAGAACAGGCAATGCGATCACCTTGAGAGAACTTTGCGATGATATCGGCGTTGACTGTACAAGATACTTCTTCCTGTCAAAGGCTCTTGATACTCATATGGATTTCGATCTTACTTTGGCGCGTACCAGAAACAATGACAATCCTGTCTATTATGCCCAATACGCTTACGCCAGGATCTGTTCAGTCTTAAGGCAGGCAGCAGATGGCTATCACAAACAGGATTCATATACCCTGCTCAATGATCCAAAAGAGATCGATCTGATCAAGCATATCACCTCATTCACCGATGTCGTAGCCGATGCAGCGATAAACAGAAGTCCAAACAAGATCTGCAACTTCATTCAGAAGCTTGCGCAGTACTTCCATTCGTTCTACGGTGCCTGCAAGATCAACGATCAAGGCAATCCTGAGCTGACCAACGAAAGGCTGGCTCTGGCAGATGCGACAAGGATCACCCTTAAGAACGCTCTCGATCTTCTCGGTGTCAGTGCACCTGAGCAGATGTCCAAAGACGAAGACTAAAAGCCAGTTGCCTGGCTTTTTTCTTATTCTTCATCATTCAGTATCTTGTAGAGTATCTTGTAAAGATAAGCCGCTTCATCCTGATCGAGTTTCAGCGTCTTGGCTAAAGTTTCAGGTACACTGACAGCCCTGTCTTTAAGATCGCTGCCATTTCTGGTCAAAGAGATGACGATATTTCTTTCATCTCCGCTGTTTTTTCTGATGGAGATGTAGCCTTTATCCTTCAGCTTTTTAAGCAAAGGCGTCAGAGTATTTGACTTAAGATGCACTATCTCGCCAAGCTGTTTCTCATTTATATCTTCATTTTCCCAGAGCACCATCATAACTATATACTGCGTATAAGTCAGATCTAGCTCATCCAAAAGCGGTTTATAGTTCCTGATGATCTTATTGGATACCGCATACAGCGGAAAACACAGCTGGTTTTTTAATCTGATCGGTTCGTATTTGTCCATAATTGCCTCGTATACGATATAAATTTTCACACAATAGCTGCATTAAGTAAAGAAAAACACAACATGATATATTTTTGTGGTTTTAGGCTTTATCTGATCATCAAAAACATTTTTGTTAAAGACGAAAATATGCATTGAAGAATTCATAAAGGTATAAAAAACGCCCATTAAGGCGTATCTACCATTTAGTGGCGTCCATGGAGAGACTCGAACTCCCGACCGTCCGCTTAGAAGGCGGATGCTCTATCCAACTGAGCTACATGGACACACACAAAATTCTAACATTTGATCACAGCTGATTCAACATCTGTTCAGGATTCTCTGCCGCTTTGACATTAGAGAAGGCCTTGGCTATCTTGCCTTTTTCATCGATCAGATAGGTGCTTCTTACGACACCCATACTCTTCTTGCCGTAATTGTTCTTTTCTTTCCAGACGTCATAAGCCTTGATCACTTCAAGAGACTCATCAGAAAGAAGGATGAAAGGCAATCCATACTTTTCTTCAAACTTCTTATGGGAAGCTACAGAGTCCTTGCTGATGCCGATGACGACTGCATCCTTTTCCTTGAACTGCGGGTAAAGCTGCGCAAAGCCGCAGGCCTGCTTGGTACAGCCTGAAGTCATATCTTTAGGATAGAAATACAGTATTACTTTCTCACCCTTGAAATCAGAAAGCTTCCTGATCTCTCCGTTCTGATCCTGCAGTTTGAACGCAGGTGCTTTTGTTCCTACTTCCAGCATTAATTCAATCCAAACCTTCCTAACAGCTGTCTGATCGCTTCTACTATACTGTTGAATGATTCGATCGTCTCTGTAGAGATCGAATCGCTCACTCTTTTGACCGAATTGGTTGCGGCATCCAGCTGTTCCATTCCCGCATTGAATCTGTTGTAGAATGCAACAATCTTCGGCACATAAACAAAACACAATACGACAACACCCAGAATGATGATGCCGTAACAACCGTATCTTACATACCTGATCCTGTCATTTCTTCTTTTTTCGGCGACCAGTTCCATAAGCAGTTCATGGTCGCTCATTTCTTCAATTTCTTTCATATCACTCCTCTTTCTTTCTGTTTAGAATCTTTTCAAATAGCGGTGTAAATATCAGACACAGAATAAATGCACATACCGTTGATACAGCCATGCTTCTAAGCAGCATCGGCAGATACGGTGCATCTGTTCCTGT
>JAFWKS010000184.1 GCA_017511325.1 Erysipelotrichaceae bacterium | reverse complement strand
TGATCTTCGTCATCCTGACTTACATATTCCTAAAATGGCTGGTCGAATCAAAGCTTGGAAGAAATCTGCAGGCCATGAGAGATGACTCGATTGCTGCTGAGGCGATGGGCATCAAGCTTTTCCCTAACAAGGTCATCGTCTTTACGATTTCGGCCATCATTGCCGGTATTGCCGGAAGTCTGTATGCGCATCTGATGACTTATGTTGAACCGGCTACTTTCAACGCCAATCTGAGTTTCAACTGCATCAGTATCGTCGTTGTCGGCGGTTTGGGTAATTTCACCGGTACGCTGATCGGTGCACTTTTCCTGACGATCTTGCCGGAATATCTGAGAAGATTCGAATTCCTGTTCAAGTATCGAATGATCGCCTATGGCATGGTGCTTGTCGTAGTCATGTGGCTGAACCACTCTATCCCTGGTCTGAAACTTAAACAGAGTGTTCAGAGATTCTTCGCCAGACTGCTGCACAGGAAGACAGCAGATCAGGAGGTGTAATTATGTCATTGCTTGAAGTAAAAGATCTGACGATCCGTTTCGGCGGATTGGTCGCTGTCGATAATCTGAGTTTCACCATGGAAGAGGGACAGGTCACTTCTCTTATCGGGCCTAACGGTGCCGGCAAGACGACTGTCATCAACCTGCTGACCGGTTTCTACACACCTAATCAGGGGCAGGTGATCCTTGATGGTGAAGATATCACCGGCAATCCGACGGATGTCGTCGTTGAAAAAGGTCTGAGCCGTACTTTCCAGAACATCAGACTTTTCTCCAATATGTCTGTTGAAGACAATGTTCTGATCGGCATGCAGCACAGGATTGGATACGGTTCACTTCTTTCACTGTTCCCGAATCCCAAGAAGAATTCCTGGGAGAAGAAGGCCAGGGAAGAAGTCGGTCAGATCCTGGACAGAGTTGAACTGAGCGAATACCGCTACGATCGTTCGACCAGCCTTCCTTACGGCAAACAAAGGAAGCTTGAGATCGGCCGTGCTCTGGCCGCTCAGCCGAAGATCCTGCTTCTGGATGAACCGGCTGCCGGCATGAACCCGGTCGAAAAGAAGGAACTCAGTCTTTTCATCAAATCATTACTGAAAGATGTCAAGGGCATACTGCTTATTGAACACGATATGAAACTGGTCATGGATATCTCTGACAAGATCGTCGTATTGAACCATGGCGCCAAGATCTGTGAAGGAAAACCGGAAGAAGTACAGACTAATCCGGAAGTCATTGAAGCATATCTGGGCAGGAAAGGAGTACGCAATGCTGCAAGTAAATAATCTGCATACCTATTACGGTAACATCAAAGCTTTAAGAGGCGTCTCTTTCCATGTTGATAAGGGCGAGATCCTGGCTTTCATAGGCGCCAATGGTGCCGGCAAGAGCACACTGATGAATACCCTGGCCGGAACTTTAAAACCGAAAATGGGCGAGATCATCTTTGAAGGTGAAGACATCACCAAGCTCTCTCCGCGTGACAGAGTTAAAAAGGGCATCATCCTTTGTCCGGAAGGAAGACAGATCTTCCCGAAGTTCACTGTTGAAGAAAACCTTCTGATGGGCGCCTATACCGTCCATGACAAGGAACTGAATAAACGCAATTACGAGAAAGTCTTTGAACTGTTCCCGCAGATCAAGGACAGACAGAAACAGCTGGCCGGAACACTTTCCGGCGGCGAGCAGCAGATGCTGGCAATCGGAAGAGCCCTGATGTCTGAACCGAAGATCCTGATGCTGGATGAACCTTCGCTGGGCCTCAGCCCGATCCTGGTAGAACAGATCTTCGATCTGATCAATGAAATCAACCAACAGGGCACTACGATCCTGCTCGTTGAACAGAATGCCATGGCAGCACTGGAGATCTCTGATCGTGCCTATGCACTGGAAACAGGTGAGATCACGATCGAAGGAACAGGCGAAGAACTGCTCAATAACGATGTGATCAT
>JAFWKS010000183.1 GCA_017511325.1 Erysipelotrichaceae bacterium | reverse complement strand
TGAAGCGAAACAGTCAGTCATCTTGTCATAATTCATAGTCATTCTCCTTCGCGAAATCTATCAACTGTTCAAAGCTCGCAACTCCGCCCAGACCGCCGAATACCGTGCAGGCATAGGCACCATTTATCGTTGCGAGGCTTAAAGCCTTTTCATAATTATATCCCGAAAGAAGTGCAGCGATGAAGCAGCCTGCAAAGGCATCGCCGGCCCCGGTCGAATCAAGCACTTTCAGATCAGAAAGCGCAGGTCTATAGATCGTCTTATCTTTAAGGTAAAGAGTGGAACCTTTGGATCCGTCTGTGATGATCACAAATTCTCCTTTGCTGGAAAGGATCGTCTCGATTGGATCTTTCTGTGAGACTTTGGACAGCCTTTTGTAATCTGTCCTGTTTATAAACAGTCCATCACAGACTGAGTATAGTATCCTGGCTCTTGAAGGATCATCGTATTTGGAGGAACCATCAAGGATCACTTTTGCGCCGTGTCTTTTTGCCTCAAGCAGGGGATCGATGTTTTCAAAAGAGCGGTTTATCATATGCATCAGAGAATAGATGTAGGTTGCATTGTTTAAAAGTTCCTGCATCCTTTCATCAACTGTATATTTAGGCCTTTTAGGATCGATCACAAACATCGTCCTCTTGTCCTTGGTCAGGATGATCAGGACCTTGCCGTTGCTTACGCCTTCTTTTATCTCGATATGATCTGTCTCATAGTGAAGACGCTTCATCTCTTTCAAAAGAAAATCAGTAGTATCATCATCTTTTCCCAGCATGTCCAAAGCGATCACTCTGTTTCCTTTGGAAGCACATACCGCTCCGACATTGAGCGGACAGCCCCCAGCTGAAATGCCCATAGTCCGGGCGTGAGAAAAGTCTCCTTCTTCAGGATAAGTATCGGATTCATAGAAGTAATCGACTGATGATCCAAGTATACTCAACAAATACTTTTCCATACTTCAATTGTACTAGGTTTAGCAGGTAAATTCTTTTATAATAATTATGTTAGTTTATTCAAAAATGGGGGTAGAAAAAATGGAGCGTCCTGAATTTCCTAAACGTGCAGTTGTTACAGGCGGTATGCCATACGGCAACAAGACTCTGCACTTTGGCCACGTTGGTGGCATGTTTGTCCACGCCGATGTCTTTGCGCGTTTTTTAAGAGACAGGATCGGCAAGGATAACGTCGTCTTTGTCTCCGGTACAGACTGTTACGGTTCGCCGATCGCTGAAGGTTACCGCAAAAAAGTTGAAGCTGAAGGCTATAAGGGAACGATCGAAGATTATGTCATGGAGAATCACCTCGCTCAGAAAAAGACCCTCGATGATTATAAGATCTCTCTGGATCTGTTTGGTGCTTCCGGTCTGGGAGACACCAAGGAGGTCCATCAGGAAGAGACCAATGAGTTTATCGAAACATTATATAAGAACGGGTGGCTCAAGAAAATGGTCACCAAGCAGTTCTATGATCCTAAATACCACTGTTTCCTTAACGGCCGACAGGTCGTAGGCAAATGCCCGATCGAGAACTGCCAGTCGGAAAAGGGCTATGCGGACGAATGCGATCTGGGACATCAGTATATGCCTGAAGAGCTGATCGATCCTAAATCTACTCTTTCAGGTGAGACCCCGGAAATGAGAGATGTCACCAACTGGTATTTCAAACTCACAGAATTCAACGGGATCTTGAAAGAATACGTTGAGGATATCAAGAAAAAGAAGAATGTCCGCCGTATCGTCGCTGAGACCATGGAAGAATCACTTGGTGCGCCGGTCATATACATCCAGGAAAAGTTCCTTGCGCAATACAAGGCCGTTGAGGATAAGCTTCCTGAACACGAGAATTCAGATCTTGAAAACATTAAAGGCAGCTTCACCGTTTCTTTTGATGAACTGGAAAAACGTGAACAGGCCTGTCCGATCCTTTCCAACGCCGGTATCAGATACCGTACAGGAAAGACCCTGGTTCCGCTTAGACTTACAGGCAACATCAAGTGGGGTGTAAAGGCACCTAAACTTGAAGATGAGGAAGATCTGACCGTATGGGTATGGCCGGAAAGCCTCTGGGCACCGATCTCCTTCACCAAGGCTTATTTCGCCAGAAAAGGCCAGAGTCCTGATGAATGGAAGAGATACTGGTGTGACAAAGATGCGACCGTCTACCAGTTCATCGGCCAGGACAACATCTATTTCTATGGCGTTGCCCAGGTCCCGCTCTGGATCGCTCAGCAGGGCAGGGATGATCTGACCATCCACCCGGAAAACGGCCAGCTGCAGCTGACGACATTGGTGGCCAATCATCATATCCTGTTCCTGGACAAGAAGGCTTCATCATCAAGTGAGATCAAGCCGCCTATGGCCGCCGATCTTTTGAACTACTATACTGCCGATCAGCTAAGAGCTCACTTTTTATCCCTGGCTTTAGGAAATAAGTCGGTAAGCTTCATGCCGCAGCCGCTCAATCCGGAGGCCAACACTTCTGAACCGGATCCGGTCTTGGCTCAGGGCAACCTTTATACCAATGTCTTGAACAGAATGATCAGAGGCTGCTTCTATTCAACGCAGAAGTATTTTGACGGTGTGCTTCCATATGGTGAAGTATCAGCTGACGTCAAGGCTCAGGCTGAAAGGACGATCCTCAACTACGAGCTGCATATGTATCGTTTTGATCTGCATCAGGTCATCAATGATCTTGATTCATACATCAGGAATTCTTCAAAGTTCTGGTCCAAGAATTCAAACAATGAAGAAAACATCAAGCAGACTCTCGTTGATGCCTTCTATATGGTCAGAGTAGCTACTGTACTGTCTCATCCGATCGTACCGGATGGCTGTGAGAAGACCTGCGATTATCTGAAGATTGACAGAGAAAGATTCTTCAGCTGGGACAACATCTTCAAAGACATCTATGAACTGATAGATGATAAAGAGGATCATAAACTGGTAGAACTTAAGGAGAAGGAAGACTTCTATGTCAAACATCCAAGTCAATTCAGACAGGATTAGAGCAGAGATCGAAAGTGTTGCGATAACCGACAATATCAGGCTTTCCGCTGATGAAAACAGCGTCGTTATCATCGACCAGGTCAAACTGCCCAATGTTCTGGAATACAAGAAGATCGATGATCTGGAATCCGGCTATCAGGCAATAAAAAAGCTTGAAGTAAGAGGTGCTCCGGCAATCGGTATTTTTGCGGGCTATATGATGTATGTGCTCTCAAAGAAAGATGAAGATCTTACTTATAATGAGTTCTATAAAAGATTTGTAGAAAACAAGGAATATCTTAACTCTTCTAGACCGACCGCGGTCAATCTTTCCTGGGCTTTAGGAAGGATCGACAGGCTCGTCAGAGAAAACAAAGACAGACAGGTGAAAGAGATCGTTTCACTTATCAAGAAGGAAGCGCTGGCTATCCATGATGAAGATATCGAGATGTGCTGCATGATCTGTGAATACGGGCTTTCTCTGCTTAAGGATGGCGATGGTGTTTTGACACATTGCAACGCCGGACCTCTGGCAACATCCTTTGGCACGGCTCAGGGTCCTTTTCTGCTTGCCAAAGCCAGAGGCATGAACATCAGAGTCTATGCCGATGAGACAAGGCCTTTGCTTCAGGGGGCAAGACTTACTTCCTATGAACTTTCCAAGGCTGGAGTCGATGTGACATTGATCTGTGACGATATGGCTTCTTTAGTCATGAAAAACGGCTGGATCGATGCCTGCTTCGTGGGCTGCGACCGCATTGCCGCCAATGGTGATTTCGCCAACAAGATCGGTACGTCCGGAGTAGCCATCCTGGCCAGACACTATGGCATACCCGTATATTCATTGGGCCCAACTTCAACGATCGACATGAACTGTCCGGACGGCGATCATATCAAGATCGAACTCAGGGATCCTGAAGAGATAAAGACCATGTGGTATGAAAAGCCGATGGCTCCTGAAAACGTGAAGTGCTATAACCCGTCTTTTGATGTGACGGATCATGAACTGCTTACCGGTATCGTAACGGAAAAAGGCATTATCTATCCGCCGTTTGATATCAATC
>JAFWKS010000182.1 GCA_017511325.1 Erysipelotrichaceae bacterium | reverse complement strand
ATCCTAAGAGCATCGAAACAAAAAATACCGGAAAGGTCATTGAATACAAGAAGGCTATTAAAACCTATCAGAACTGGCTTTCTGAACACTATAAGTTCGATCTGAAGGGCAAGAAGATCCTGGTCGACTTATGCAACGGTTCCAACTGTTATACCGCGAAGGATGTCTTAAACAGGTTAAACGGCAGTATCGATTACATCAATGATGAACCTAACGGCACCAACATCAACAACAACTGCGGTTCTACACATCTTGATATGCTAAAGAAAGCAGTCAAGGAAGGCGGTTACGAGATGGGCTTTGCCTTTGACGGAGATGCCGACCGCGTACTGTTTGTCGATGAAGACGGAGAGGAAGTCGACGGCGACAAGATCATGTATCTGATCTCCAAATATCTCAAGGAAAAAGGAAAGCTTTCCAATGACACGCTGGTAACGACGGTCATGTCCAATATCGGTCTGTACAAGTCACTTGAAAAGCTCGGCATAAAGTCTGACATCACACCGGTCGGAGACAAGAATGTCTGCGATTCCATGGTGAACAACGGCTTCGTGATCGGCGGAGAACAGTCCGGTCACATCATCTATGCCTATGATTCGTTCTTCGGCGATGGTTTAAAGACGGCACTGCTGGTGATGGAGATCCTGATGTATTATGGCACAAGCCTTAAAAAGAGCGTTGAAGAAGTCAAGATCTATCCGCAGCTTCTGGTCAATGAAAGAGTCAAAGACAAGAATGTCGTGCTAAATGATGAGACCATCAGGGAAAAGATATCTGCGATCGCCGATGAACTTGGCGACAACGGCAGGATCCTTGTCAGACCAAGCGGTACAGAACCTTTGATCAGAGTCATGGTCGAGGCAGAAAGCGATGAACTGTGCAACAGATATGTCTATGCAGTGATCGATCTGATCAAGGAAAGAGGTTATGCAGAATAGGGAGTCGGATGACTTCCTTTTATGTGGGCTAACTGGTATATATTGGAAATCTTTTGTTTTATAATTAAGATGATGAAAAAGATAATAAACATCGTTGAAGACGAAAAAGACCTCAACGAACTGGTCAGATCTTATCTGGAAAAAGAAGGATATATGGTCAATTCCTATCTGACTTTTGACAGTGCCTTTGCCCATATCGATGACTATTGCGATCTGTGGATCCTGGACATCATGCTGGACGACAAATCAGGATTCGATCTTATAGAACTGATCAGAGAAAAAAGGCCTAACGTTCCGGTCGTCTTCATGTCGGCTCGTGACAAGGAATTTGACCGCATCATCGGCCTTGAAAAGGGCTCTGATGACTATATCACCAAGCCGTTTTCACCAAAGGAACTGGTTTTAAGAGTCAACAACATCATCAAGAGGGTCTACAAGGATGAAGACAGGATCGAAGTTGCGGGCTATGAGATAGATGAGAATCAGCGCAGTGTCTATAGAGGCAACACGCAGATCGATCTGACGACAAAGGAGTTTGATCTGCTGATGCTGTTTGTCAAAAACAGAGGTACGGCTTTTCTGCGCGAACAGATCCTTGAAAAGGTCTGGGATGAGAATTACTATGGCTCTGACCGTGTCGTTGATGATACTTTGAGGAGATTGAGGAAAAAGATGCCGGATCTGAATATTCAGACGATCTATGGCTTTGGATATCGTTTAGGATGAAAAGAATCAGAATCTGGTTAAGCAACTTTACCCTGATCCAGCAGTTTCTGGCGATTGTCTTTTTTACCGGCGCTGTACTGCTGTTTTTTATATTCACTTATTTGAACAGAAACATCGACAGTTTCGTCAACTCGCAGATGTATGAATTCATCCACCGTGCACAGAACGAATATCTGGAGACCAGGACTAATCTCGATGATTCAAACGTCATCCACTATGTCTACAGCGTAAGAAGCGGCAAGTATCTCAATTCCGTAAGCAACGAGATCAGACCGATCCTGGATATGATCGATCCGGATCCGGAAAACGGTTCGATCGACAGCAGCTTTTCCTATGGCGACAATACGATCGTTTATTCGATCATCTCTTTTGATGAAGAATACAGACTGATATCCATAGCCAGAAACAACTTCAGACTTGAATTCAGGAATGCCTTGTCAAGAGGGGTCATAAACATGACTCTTTATGTCATTGTGGCGATCATCATCCTGATCATTCTCTGGGTGCTTTCTTTGATCACACCTCTGGATGCGATCACGAGCTATATCAACAAGATCAGGGCAGGAGAAAAGGCGACCTTGAGGGTCAACCGCTATGAT